>PKSZ01000532.1 GCA_002869425.1 Marinilabiliales bacterium | reverse complement strand
TAAAACTTTCTATAGTTTCCACTTGTGGCCAATGCTTTATCTTTTAGTGCTACAATTGCCTGTATTTCTCTTTGGGCAGCACCCTGATCTTCAATGGGTTTATCTATACCAATACGCCAGGTGTTATTATCTTTATTCACTCCTTTAGCAACCACTTCACCACCTATTTCAACCATGTAATTTATTATACCATGAGATTCTAGAAAATTGCCAACAATGTCAACAGAAAACCCCTTGGCTATTGCATTACCATCCATCATAACATGAGGATTGCTTTTGATAAGACTATCATTCCTGATACGAAGTTTTTCAAATCCAATATATTGTAAAAGACTGTCAATTAAGTGTTCGCTTATTGTGTCCTTGTTTCTGAATCCGAATCCCCATGCATTAACCAATGGTGCTATTGTAATATCAAAGGCTCCTTCTGTCAGGTCATGAATTTCTTTTGATTTTTCAAAGAAATTCATGAAAATCTTATTGTTAACCATCCAACGCTGATTGTTGTTGTAGGCTGAGATGAGTGATAGTGAATCGTACGTAGACAAGATTTTCTCAAACGAAGCTATAACCGAATCTATATCGTTATTGTAATCTTCAACCGATTCATAACTGATACTGAAAGTAGTACCTTCAGCAAATCCATTGTGAAAATGGTATTTCTTTACTTGAGTCTCGTTTGTTTGTTTTTCCTTTTTGCTATTGCAGGAAACAAAAGCCAGCAGGATTAAAATCAATAGAAACGGTCTCATTTACAAGCTTAAGCTTCCTGAATTTTAATCTCATAACCTTCCATGATAGGATTGGTTAGAATCTTTTTGCAGGCTTCCTCAACTTGTGCAGATGCTTTATCCTTTGATTCTGCTTCAATTTCCAGTGTAATATGCTTTCCTATGCGGACATTACCAACTTCTTTAAATCCAATATTATGCATACTCATTGTAACTGCTTTTCCTTGAGGATCAAGAAGAGCTTTAAGTGGCATTACATCAATTTCAGCAATAAACTTCATAGCTATACAATTCAATATTAGTAAATAAAGCAAAATATGCTTACCTTAAAAGTCATCTGCAAGATAGGACTTGTTAACGAATTCTCTAAATATTTTTACAAATTAGCGCAATAAAAAGATGAAGAGCTTGTTTAATATTTTGTTATAAGAATATATGCAAAACGAGATACAAATCTTATATTTACTGCTTGTTAGACTATGAAAAGTATTTTACTTATATCAATATTGCTTATTCTGGGTATATGTTCGGCTTCTGCACAGAATAATGAGACGGTATTTAGAAAGTACAGTAACGATTTTTTGAACATTGGAGTCGGAGGCAGAGCCTTGGCTATGGGTAATTCTGTTGTTGCCACAACACGTGATGTTACCTCAGCATATTGGAATCCTTCCTCCTTGGTTTATTTGCCTTCTGATTTACAATTGGGTGCAATGCATGCCAGCTATTTTGCCAATATCGGAAAATTTGATTATTTGGGAGGAGCAACAAGACTATCTGACAGTAGCGCTTTGGCTTTTACAATGGTCCGATTTGGAGTTGATGATATTCCTAATACATTAGAACTAATCGATAATGAAGGAAACATTCGTTATGATAGAATAAAATCTTTTTCAGTCGCTGATTATGCATTTTTGGTATCGTATGCCCGGTCTATGGGTATACCTGGTTTAAAAATCGGCGGTAATGCAAAGCTTATTCGAAGGGTTGCAGGTGATTTCGCTTCAGCCTGGGGTTTTGGGTTTGATTTATCGGCATTGTATGATGCAGGAAACTGGCAGATTGGTGCTGTGGCAAGAGATATTACAACAACTTTTAATGCCTGGAAATTCAATACGTCTGAACTTGAAGACGCTTTCGCGTTAACCGGTAATGAATTACCTGATAATTCGGTAGAGATGACTATGCCGCGTTTATTGTTGGGAGGTGCTTATAAATTTGATATTTCTGAAAATTTTGGTGGTCTCGTTGAATTGGATGCAGATGTTACTTTTGATGGCAAAAGAAATGTTGTGGTAAAATCAGATCCTGTGAGTATAGATCCGCATTTTGGACTTGAGGCAAATTTCAGGCAGTTGGTATTTGTTCGTGCAGGAGTTGGAAATATGCAGACAATACCGGGCTTGGATAGTGAGAATGAATTTACATTTCAGCCAAATTTGGGCATTGGTTTGAAATTTTGGAGATTGGGAATAGATTATGCATTTACGGATATTGGAGATCAGTCGGTTGCATTGTATTCACATATTTTTTCACTTTCATTTAATATAAATAAGCAAGGCTTATAGTTTTCTTGTTAATTTTTTCTCTTAGTTTTTTCTTTGATCACGTACACTTTCATAAAACTTATTAACTTTATGCTAATATTGGTTTTATGCGGATTTTATTTACCATAGCAGCACTTTTTTCTTTTATGGCTGGCTTTTGTCAACCATTTGGTAATGAGTGGATT
>PKSZ01000122.1 GCA_002869425.1 Marinilabiliales bacterium | reverse complement strand
ACAGCATCAGGAGGCACTTTCCCATATTCTTTTGAATGGTCAAATGGAGAAGAAGGTACAAGCATTTCAAATTTATGTTCTGGTCAGTATGTAGCAACAGTTACCGATGCAAATCTTTGTACTGCAACAGAGAATATAGTTCTGAATGAACCCGATAGCTTGTATGCTTTGTTTTCTGATATTCAGGAACCGAAATGTTATCAGTCTTGTGATGGATTAATAAATACACTTGTACAGGGAGGTACAACACCGTATTCTTATGAGTGGGTTACAGGAGAAACAAGCATGAGTAGAGATAGTTTGTGTGCAGGCAACTATAGGGTTACGGTTACGGATGCTATGGGATGTACAGATGTATTAATTGTCGGGCTGTCAAGTCCGGAAAATTTGGATATCACAATGAGCAGTTCTCAAGAAAGTGAATATGGATTGTGTGATGGAGTAGCACTTGTTGATGTATCAGGTGGAACAGCTCCATATTCGTACTCCTGGAATACAGGTGATTCATCAATGAGTATTGATAACTTATGTTCAGGAATGTATTTTTTAACCGTTACAGATATAAATGCATGCACTGAGGAGGATTCTGTTTATTTACCAGAACCTGTATCATATAATCTATCGGGGAGGGTTTTTGCCGGAACAAATGTACTGCCTGAAGGCGTTGCAATATTATACAGACAAACAGATGTAGATGACTATGTTGCACAGGACTGGTGCAATATTTTCAATGGCAATTATTCTTTTCTCCATCTTGGAATGGGTGATTACCTGGTGTATGCTATTCCTCATTTCGATGTTGTATTGCAGACTCCAATTTATTTGCCTACATATTTTGGAAATAAATGCTTCTGGCAAAATGCAGAATTAATAAACTTAACAGATCACAACACTGATGTGGATATTTTCCTTAAGAAATATGATCCTATTTTTTATGGTTCCGGACAAATTACAGGACGGGTTCTATATGATAACCCGGCATATTATGAGGATGATATTTATAATACAAATTGGTTTGGAAGTAAGGCTGGAAAGTCTGGAAACGGTGCGAAAAATGTTCCGGTATTACTTCTGAGTGATAGCAATGTTCCTTATACATTTACATTGGCTGGGGAAGAGGGGCAGTTTGTCTTTAATTCAGTACCATACCAGTTGTATAAAATTTATCCTGAGAAGGCAGGATATACTACATATCCAGTATCGGTTGAAGTATATGAAGATGAGCCTTTGTCTGATAGTACCATTTATTCCATTACTGAAGATCAGATTGCTACATCATTAATAGAGTCCAGACTGGTTAGTCAGACAAACATTCAAATTTATCCCAATCCTGTTCAGGAAAGAGTATACATTGATGCAAGAAATATGCATACAGACCATTTAACCGTAAAGTTATTTAATGAGTTGGGTATGTTATTGGATGCAACTTCATTTAATGGCGAACAAATACTGGAATTTTCCATGAAACAGCATGCTGCAGGCATTTATACATTACACGTTTCTGATGAAAATAGTGGCCGGATTCTGCAGATCAGTAAAATCATTCATTATTAATTTTTGCAAAGTATTTTTATTGTTGGCATAAAACTTGCAAAGTTATTTGCAACCATTTGGCTGGATTCCCAGTCTATAACTTAGAGCCTATGAAACGAATATTTTTAATACGGTTTGTTTTGCCAGCAGTAACAGTTATTCTTTCTATACTGATAATTATAGTAAGCTGGGGTTTGTTAAATAGCTTTCTTGGCTAAGCAGGATATATTTTCGATTCTTTTTAATATAATTTTTGCTGATACAGACATTTACTGGGCATTCCTTTTTCAATATCACTGTAAAGAAAATATATATACTCGTTGTTGATCTGAATTTTTTGAATGTTCCGGAATGTTATTTTAAAGGGGGCTTTTAATTTTCCTGTTTCCAGGTCAATTTCTGTGATTTCAGAATACCATTCGTATTTAAAATGTGTATACACCTTTTGCGTTTTTGTATCCTGATATAGAATATTTTGCCATTCTTCCTTTTTGTGATACGTTATTGGTATATTCTTGATGAGAATGCCATTGGAGTTATAAATTTCTATTTTATCCTGAATATGATTAAATATAAGAACCTGGTCTTCATAGATCATCAGGGGAGCATAAATTGGGTTATAGTGTATCGTTTTTTCTTCTTTATTTTTATTATAACGGACTTTTTCGCGTAGGTCTCCAATATCAATATCTGCCATTGAACCCCTTGTTTCCAAGTATTGTGTTTTTACAAAATCCGGGTTGTCTTTGTATAACAATAGTTGAAGAGTATCTTTAATTTGTCGAAATGTATTTTCTTTATTATCATACGGGTTTATTACGATGTATTCAACGCTTAGTCTTGCAGGGCCGTAGTAATAGTAGTAGTATTTACCGCTTGGCCCAATTGCAGCACAGGGTTTTATAAGCCTGTTTACAGCATCTGGTTTTGTT
>PKSZ01000640.1 GCA_002869425.1 Marinilabiliales bacterium | reverse complement strand
TTTTGATGGATGTTCATATGCCTGAAATGGATGGTATGACTGCCACTCGTAAAATAAGAAATGGAGAAGCAGGGAAAAACAACCAGAAAATTCCAATCATTGCGCTTACGGCTTATGCTATGAGTGAGGATAAAAAGCAAATAATGGATTCAGGAATGAGTAATTTTCTGACCAAACCTGTTAATTTTGATAGGTTGAAAGGAGTTTTAGAGAAAACGGAGAGTGTTCAAATTGAAGAGGATCGTGATGGTAATAGGCATTTGATACTGGATTACGCCACAAGCTTAGAGTATTTTAATAATGATAAAAAGTTATTAAAAGACCTCTATTTAAAATTTATTGATGGAGAAGGAGAGAGAATGGCCAAAATAAATTATAACTGGAGTACTAATAAATTGGAAGAACTGATGTTTTCAGTGCATAAACTAAAAGGTGCCGCTTCCATGCTTGGTGCAAATAATCTCTATTTAAGATTAAGTTCATTGGAAAAGAAATTATCCGAGAGTAATGTTGATTTACAGCTTTTATCTGAAGAAAGAGATAAAATGGAACAATGCTTCAACCGAACTGTTGAAGAAATGAATAAGGTTATAGAATCGTTTTAATGCTAATTAATGCTAAAGCAATGAAAAAACTATTTATTGGATCATTATTTCTATTTTTTATATTGAATACAGGCTGCAGGGATTGTTATGTATGTGAGTCTTTCGATATATGGAGCAATAAGATGGTCGATTTTTATAAAGAATGCGGTACCGCTGATGAGAAACAGAATATGGAAGAAGAGTTCAGGGCTATGTATCCTGATTCTCTTGACTACAGGGTTGTTTGCAGGTAAGATTTAATCGAAATCAACCAATGTGATTCCATCACCACCTCTTTCTATATGTTCGTTGGATATTTTCTTAATGGCATCAATGCTTTTCAGGTAATCCCGAATATGCTGTCTAAGAATTCCAAAACCTTTTCCGTGTAAAATTCTTACCTGGCTTGTGCCAACAAAAATTGCATCATCAATAAACCTTTCAAGTTCGTATAAAGCTTCTTCTACTTTTTTACCACGAAGATCGATGTTTCCATTGAAATTGATTTTCTTATTGTACATCATAGTGGCCAGTGAACCATCGCTTTCAGATTTCGATTGTTTTTTGAATTCCTTATTGCTGATTTTTGTAAGCTTATCTTTTGGAACGGTTGTAAACATATTCCCAAAGGCTACCATAACAGAATTTTTATTAATATCCATTATCTCTCCAAGACTATCTTGATCGACAAGCTTTACTTTATCTCCAACCCTTAAATCGTTTTTTGTCAGATCGATATTTTTCTTGATTCTTTCTTCTTCTTTTTCTTTATCCTTTTCTTTTAGGTTGAATCTTTTCTTTTGCTGCTTTATGTCATTTATTTTTGAGATAATTTCCTTGTCTTCAGAATGATTCGTAATGGGTTTCCTCTTTATATTGTCCAGTTCCTCCCTGGCTTCTTTTGTTTTTTCTTTATTTGCTTTCGATTCTTTTATAATGCGAATTGTTTTTTCAATAGCTTTATTTGATGCTTTTAATAGTCCTTCGGCTTCATCTTTTGCCTGTTGAATAATTTTTTTTCTGTCTTTTTCGGATTCGTTTAGCTTATTCTGATATTTTTCAAGGGTTTCTTCCAGTTTTTTCTCTTTTTGCCTTATGGATTTTCGCTTATTTTCCCAATATCTTTTATCTCGAAGAACATCTTTAAGATTCTTGTCAAAATCTACATGTTCTTTACCTATCTTGTTTTGTGCTGTTTCAAGAATTCGTTCATCCAGACATATCTTTCTTGCTATTTCAAAAGCATATGAACTTCCTGGTTTTCCAATTTCTAAACGGTATAAAGGTTCCATCCTGTGATTATCATATAGCATGGCCCCATTGATAATTCCTTCTTCTGAAGCGGCAAAGTGCTTTAAGTTTGAGTAGTGTGTTGTAATGATACCTGCACATTCTTTCTTGTTAAGGTACTCAAGAATACTTTCAGCTAATGAGCCTCCCAAAAGCGGTTCAGTTCCACTGCCAAACTCATCAATAAGAAGTAATGTTCCCTTGTTGGCATGACGAGTAAAGTACTTCATGTTAAGAAGGTGAGAGCTGTATGTACTTAAGTCATTCTCAATTGATTGTTCATCGCCAATGTCGATAAAAATGCCATTGTATATACCTGCTTCACTACCTTCATCCATGGGTGGAAGTATACCACACTGGATCATGTATTGTAAAAGCCCTTTTGTTTTCAGGCATACTGATTTTCCTCCTGCATTGGGCCCTGAAATAAGAATAATCCTGTTGTCTTCTGTTATGCTTATTGTAAGGGGGACTATTTTGCGTTTTTCTTTTTCAAGGGATTTTTGCAACAATGGATGTCTTGAGTTATTCCATTCACTTATTGGTTTATTGCAAACAGATGGCAGTATACAATCCATTTTTTTTGCAAATATGG
>PKSZ01000643.1 GCA_002869425.1 Marinilabiliales bacterium | reverse complement strand
TGTATATCACCAACATGATGGCATGAACAATCTTACTTTTATTCAAATAAGCAGAGAATATCAGTAATGGCACCAGGTAATATTCGCAACCAACTCTTCCATAGGCATTTGAAATCAATAGCAGCATTGCAGGATAATAAGAAAAAATGACAAAGCCTGCCAGCGTATGAAAACGGAAATAACTTAAGAGTATTAATGCAACCGAACCAATTACAAGAAGACCGTCTAAAATAGCCAGTTCAGGAGCATCTAACAAAAACAAAAATACAGTATAAGAAGAACTAACAACAAATGCTACATAGCCAAATGCATTAAGCATTCGTATTGCTTTCTGCTTAGGAAATGAATCCGTAGCTTCAATTCCCAGAGACAACATTTTATTCCAAAGAGCAAGTAGCTTTTCCAATTTGTTATGCAATTATTTAAAATTGACTTACAAAGATATAAATTTATAGCATACTTGCCGAAAGCTCCTATCTACGACTATCTGGATATCATCAATTTGTTCACTGAATCACCGGCTCTTAAAATATATAAGCCTGTTTCGAGTTCACGCACATTGATTTTAAGCTTTGATTGATCACAGATGCCTTCAAGAACACACTGGCCGGTTATTGAAAAAAGCTGATATTTGAAACCTGACAGATCGGTAGAAATAGTAACCAAATCATTAGCAGGATTTGGATAAATTAACATTTCAGTAGCTTGAAATTCTTCAATTGCCTGTAAGTCGTTAGACGATGAAAAGGTTGGTTGTTGAATCACAAAAGGGCCGGTTCCATTGGGTACTCTTGCATACCCCAGATTGGTTGTTTGGGTTGAATAATCAAGTGTATCCACCATCTTATAACTGCTATTCACCAACAGTAGCTGCTCTCCTGATGCCGACAATTTAAAGCCCGCATGTAACCCTTGCTGCTCAGGATCGTTATCTGTCCATATAATTAAATATGATTCTGCTTGAATACTTGTATCCGGGAATGCCCATTTTGTAAGATCATTATCATCATCGGTAAGATAATAACCCAATAAGGATATTTCTTCCTGAGAATTATTGTATAACTCTACCCAATCATCAAATTCACCAGCTTCATCCATTGCCACAGAACTGTTTGATGCCATAATTTCATTGATAACAAGATCTCCATCTATTGCAGCTTCATTTTCTGCTACAATTGAATAATACTCGTGCTCTGCTCTTAATGGTGAGAATATACCCGCTTCACTATTCTCAGAATAAATATAATAGTGTGTTTTGTTTTCATCAAGAATGATGCTTGCTCCCCAAATTCCATCACCAGCTACACCATCTTCATGCAGGCCATCATCGAACATTTCAACTTTTGTAAACCAGTCGTCCTTGGAATGCCTGTAACCAATATAGGCATAATTACCATTCTGAATACTACAACTTATAGCAATTGTATCGAAAGGATGAACCGTATCTGGAACCTCAATATTTGAAATTTCAGGTTGTGTATACTGAAAGTCAGTCAATCCATTCAGATAATTAATCCTAGCCTCCATTAGCTCTGTAACACCTACTGTCATTTGAGGAGGAAAGCCCGTGGTTGTATGAGTAGTTGTAAGGTTTGTTGTAAATTCGCTATACGTATAAAAGGCATTAGGATCTGTCTGTACTTCATCAGCAATAAAATCCTGCAGTGAATCCGCTTTGGTAGAATACCATCCTGATACAAAGTTTTCATCCAACATGGTTCTGCAATGCGCTACATACATTTTTCTGTATCTTGGATTATCATATATCAGATTTAGTAATGGATATGTATCATCGCCTTCACGAATAAAGAGATCAAGATTCGTTAAATCCTCAAGTGATGGCGGTGAAGGAGGGCCTGATTGCATGTCTACCATTTCAAAACCTCCAAAACCTTCATTCAAATCCCAAATTACAGAGTTTATTCTACCATGTTTTTCCTCCAGTAGATAGAAGTTTTGTTTGAATGGACCTGTATAACTGTCTAAATTGGAAGTAACATTATTAAACGCAAGCATCCATATTGCCCTGTCGATATCAAGATATTCTTCTATGCTATCAGGTTTATTATTAATTGCATCAGCAAGTTCAATTAGTTTAAACCATCCTGAATCTGATTTTATTTCATACAAATCGTAATATAAGCTTGAATCTGCCCCCAGATATTCAAGAGAACAACCATTGCCCGCCTGCGCATTTTGTGGATTACACTTTATTCTTACTTTATCTTCTGCTTCGAAATACTTTTTTGCAAAATCACCATTGATGGCTTCTGAACTACTGAATAACCCATAATAACTCCCATTAATGGTAACCCTTGCATAGCAGCTCAATGGGGCATCCATGTATTTTCTTACAATTTCATAGCTCAATACCTCTCTTATAAAAGAAGGATCATTCTTTCCATTGGATAGTTTAAAGGTTTCATAGCCTAAATAATCCTGTTTATTCACATAATCCAATTGAATATTTAAAGGAT
>PKSZ01000038.1 GCA_002869425.1 Marinilabiliales bacterium | reverse complement strand
GGTGTTAATTTACCTGATTTATCGAAAGCAACTGTTGAGCGCCGCCTACAGGACCCTGAATTACCCCTTGAATTAAAAACTTTACTTGAAAAAAAATACAACTTTACCTCAATACAACCCGAAAAACTAAGTGTAATTGAACAAGCTGAACTTTTTTCAAATGCCAGACAAATTATTGCAATCCATGGTGCCGCTTTAACCAATATTATATATGCTAGCAATGCAAATATTATTGAAATAATGCACGAACGTTCAAATCCTTATTGCTTTGCAAGCCTCGCAGTAGCTAAAAATTGCAGTTATAATGTATTTAAATGCAAGGGAATACAAAACCCAAAACTGGAATTTAATAACTTTGAAGATATAATAATTGATATTGAATCATTCGACCTGGCTCTATCGAAACACCTTTTATGATAAAAAAATTATTCAGGCATAATACTTATCTTAGACAGTCATCAACAGGAACAGGCATCAAACTTTCCATTCTTGACAAACTCAAAAGAGTATTCAAAACTGGAGGAAAGCTGTATTTCTCGCAAACAGGAGAAGACCAGATTATCAATTATTACATGGAAGAAGTATTCAAAGTTAAAACCGGCTTTTATGTTGATATTGGCTGTTATCACCCGGTTCAATTATCCAACACATACTTTTTCTATCTGAAAGGATGGAATGGCATCTGTATTGATCTCAATACCAACCTGAAAGATATATGGAATAAAAAACGTCCCAATGATATTTTTTTAAACGAAGTAATTTCCGATTCTAATGAGGAAGTGGAAATCTACCATTTTGAACCTCAGGCCGTAACCACCATCGACAAGCATTTTCTTGAAGAGTGGAGCAAGCACTACACACATGTTGAAACAAGAAAAACAAAAACCAAAAGACTCGATCAAATACTGGAAGAACATAATAAAAACAATAAGCCGATAGATTTTATGACCATTGACGTTGAAGGTCATGAGCTTAACGTATTACAATCCTTATCCATAAACCAAATTCGTCCGAAATTAATTATCACTGAATCACATGATAGTAAGCCCGAGGCAAAAAACAAGCTGTACGATTTTCTGGCGGAAAACAATTTTCGTTTGCTTGGAGAAATTACTGTGAATAGCTACTGGGGAGATAATGAGCTTTTATCACAGATCACCAAATAATAGCTTTTTGTTCGATTTTCTTATTTTTAAGATACATATTGATATTTTTACAAAATGAAAAGAGCAATCAAAAAAGGAACACAAAAACTATTTCTTAAACTTGGATATGATGTCCACTTCTATGCAACGAGAGATGTTTTTAAACTCTCTAATGCCGAAACAGATAAAATTAATGCAATTACCAAAAAAATAGACAAAATACATTACGGCTCATTTCATACCCTCTTTGATGGATGGATTAATACCGACTGGAATTTAAAAACAAAGCTGGATACTGAACCCTACGTTATTGCTCTTGATCTTACAAAAAAACATCCATTCAGAGATGATACATTTAACTATGCATACTCAGAAGACTTCATAGAGCATCTGGAGCAAGCCGATCAGATCATCTTTTTATCTGAAGTTTTCAGAACACTAAAACCCAATGGCGTTTTTAGAATGTCGTACCCTGGTTTTGAAGAACTGCTGAAAAATCATTTCCATAAAATTGAATATGAAAACCTGATGTTTGAAAAAAGCAGAACCTATGATTTATATGGACACAGGCATCATTTTACGAAAGAAGAACTAAAGCTCTTATGCAAACATATTGGTTTTTCGGTAGTAGAATTTGTATCATTTGGAACTTCCAATCACAATATTTTTAAAAATATTGACACCCGTATTGAACAAGCTAACCAGAACACATTTGTTGAGCTAAAAAAATAAAATGCCTCAAATATCAATTATAACAGTAAACTACAAAACACCAGCCCTGGTTATACAACTGATTAAGTCAATTTATGAAACTACTCATGGAATTAGTTTTGAAATAATTGTTGTTGATAATGCATCCGAAGATAATGGCAAACAACTGATAACAAAACAATTCCCATCTGTTGTCTGGATACAAAACGATGAAAACGAAGGATTTGCCAGAGGGAACAACAAAGGAATGCAAGCAGCAAAAGGACAATACATCTTGTTGATTAATTCAGATGTATTGGTTAAAGATAATACAATTGCTTCATGTCATGATTTCTATCAAAAACAAGTAAATCCTGTAATATTAGGATGCAAACTTTTAAATAAAGATTTAACACATCAAAATTCTGTTTATTATAGTATTTCAGGCTTTAAAGAACTACTATCCTATAATCTGATTATATCTCGACTCCTAAAGAAACAGCCAAAGAATCTAAATGACCAACAGGAAATTAAAGCGCTAATGGGTGCTTTTTTGTTTTTCGAAAAGAATATTCTTAAAAAAACAGGACTATTTGATGATGACTTTTTTCTCTATTCTGAAGAAATAGAATGGCAAATCAGGGCTAG
>PKSZ01000232.1 GCA_002869425.1 Marinilabiliales bacterium | reverse complement strand
GGATTACGTCAGCATTTTGGACTGGATATCTGTCTGAGACCATGCCGTACATACAAAGGCAATCCTTTGAACTTCATTCGCAGAGGGCCTAATAATACTATCCAGGAACCAGAAGTTGATGTTGCAATTTTCAGACAAAATACTGAAGGACTTTATGGTGGTGTTGAATGGAGCAATCCTCCTGCAGATGTTTATGATGCTTTGATGACACATCCAAAATTTAAAAAGAATTTTGGTGCCACACCTGTGGAAGAAATTTCTGTTTCAACCAGAATATTCACAAAAAAAGCAACGGAAAGAATTTTACGTGCTGCTTTCGATCATGCCAAGAAATATGGTTACAAATCTGTTACAGTTTGTGAGAAACCAAATGTTATCAGAGAAACATCAGGTATGATGTACAAAATGGCACAACAAATTCAAAAAGCGGATTATCCGGAGATTGAACTTTGGAACACAAATATCGATGCACAGATGATGTGGTTAACAAAAAATCCGGAAACATACGGTGTTATTGTAGCTGGTAATATGTTTGGAGACATTGTATCTGACGGCTTTGCTGGTCTTATTGGCGGATTGGGATTTGCTTGCAGTGCACAGTATAACCCAGAAACAGGCATTAGCGTTTTTGAACCTACTCATGGTTCAGCTCCAAAATACGAATCATACCCAACTTCAATAGTGAATCCTATTGCCATGATTGAATCAGCATGTATGATGCTAGATTTCATTGATGAGCAGGAAATCGCTAAAAAAATACGCAAAGCAGTAGCTGATGTTGTTGCTGAAGGAAAAGTTCGCACATACGACATGATGAAGATGTCAGGTAGAGCAGATGTTGTGGACAATGGAGCAGCTTCTACAAAACAAATGGCTGATGCAGTAATTGCAAAGCTGTAAAAAAATAAAAGAGATTATTGATTGCTTCTTCTAATATATTTCAATAATCTCTTTTTTAATACGAATCAAATAATTGAATTATTATGAATAAAGAAGTATTAGAACTTTGGCCAGAATTGGAATGGATCAAGGATGAAGATCTAAGAGAAAAAACTGCAAAAACATGGGAAATAGCTTTAGAAAGAAGTGTTCTTACAGTAAAAGATCTTAATACAATTCCTTTCACTTTGCTTTGTGGTCCGGATTTGAAAGTTACATTTATGGATCACAAACGTTCTGTTGTACATATTGCTAAGGAAGCAGGAGATATAGTTAACAAATCATACCATGGTGAATTACCTGTAGATATGGATGTACTGATCGCCGGTGCGATTCTTGCGGACGTTGGAAAACTTCTGGAATACGTAATGGATGAAAGCGGCAAAGCCATTCAGGGAACTTATGGTAAGTATCTGAGACACCCTTTCTCTGGAGTTTCACTTGCTGAAGAATGTGATGTACCTGCTGAAGTTTGTCATATTATTGCTACTCATGCTGGAGAAGGTAATATGGTAAAAAGAACGACAGAAGCATATCTTGTGCATCATGCAGATTTTATGACGTTTCTACCATTTAAAGAAAGACTACAAGTTAAGTAATTTACATAGAGGCCGTCCTTCCCGGACGGCTTTTTTTATAGTCCCCTCATCCACTCTTCCCGCAAAACAGAAGGCTGATTTCTGGCTCTGGCAATTTCTTCCAGAAAGCGCTGCTTATCTTTTCCCAATACTCCTTTTAGAATTAGATAATTGGAAGCATGATCACTCCTGAAAATTGTAGCGTCAAGATTTGTATGTTGAATAAAGATCTCAAGTTCATCTAACAATTCAGTAACTTTCATGTGTACATATTCTCCACTGAATTTCTTTCTGTAATGATCTTCACCATAAGGGAAACTCAATACCAAAGTAGAAGCATAATATGGCTGGATTTCATTTAATATTTTTGCAGATTGAATTGCATGCTGCTTGCTGTATTTTCTTCCTCCTAAGCCTGTCAGAATCATTACAGAAGTCTTAATTCCTGCCTTATGAACTCTGTTTAATTGTTCTGCAGTTGAATTATAAGTTTCACTTTTATTGATCAACCTCAACACTTCATCATCACCCGATTCAATACCCACATACAGCAGGGTCAATCCCGATTCGGCTAGAGCACGAAGCTCTTCATCTGTTTTTCCGGCAATATCAGATGGTAGTGCATAAGCAGAAACCCTTTGTATTCTTTTAAAAGATTTATGCAGATGGCCAACGATTCGCTTCAATTTACCAAAAGAAAGTACAAATGCATTTCCGTCTGCAAGGAAAATTTTTCTTGCATTTGGCATACTTTCAGCTGCTAGATTTATCTCACTAAACAATTTAGACTCATCCTTAACAGCAAACTTTTTGCTTGTATACATTTCGCAAAAAGCACATTGATTCCAGGAACAACCAAGCGTTACCTGCAAAATAACGGAATTTGCTTCACTGGGATGTCTGAAAAGAGGCTCGTCATAATGAATAGGAATATACCGCATTTTTAATTTATAATTATTCTAAATAG
>PKSZ01000660.1 GCA_002869425.1 Marinilabiliales bacterium | reverse complement strand
TTGAAAAATGGTCTACCAAAGAAGATAAAATTGAATATTAACAAAAACGAGAAACTATGAGACTTTTATTGATCAGCAACTCAACAATGGCAGGAGAGCCTTACTTAGATTACCCCAAATATAAGATACAGGAATTTCTGGGAAAAGATATCAAGAAAACTCTATTTATTCCATTTGCTGGCGTAGGGTTTTCATTTGATGAATATGCTCAGAAAGTTCAGGAAAGATTTACGGAAATCGGTTATACAGTTGATCCTATTCATAAGTATAACAACATGCTTGAAGCTGTAGAAAAAGCTGAAGCTATTGTTGTGGGTGGAGGAAATACTTTCAACCTTTTGAAACTAATACAAGATAATAAGCTAATAGAAGCAATACGAAAGAAAGTACTGGAAGGAACCCCTTATGTAGGTTGGAGTGCTGGTTCAAATATGGCATGTCCAACAATAAAAACAACCAATGATATGCCTATAATTGAACCTCAAAGCTTCAATGCACTTAACCTCATTAAGTTTCAAATCAATCCCCATTATTTGGATACAAACCCTGATGGACATGCAGGAGAAACAAGAGAGCAGCGTTTAAATGAATTTTTAGAAGTTAATCAGGATATTTATGTTGTAGGATTACGGGAAGGTTGCATGATAAAAATTGAGGGTAGCTCAATAATTCTGGATGGATCAAAAAGTATGAGAATTTTTCACTACGCAAAAGAATGCTTTGAAGTTGAACCGGGCGACAACTTATCTTTCTTATTATAAAAAAAAGAGGTCTAAGACCTCTTTTTTATTCCTCTACAATATCTTCAATATAAATGAGACCATACTTAGCAGCCTGTGTTATTTTTGACTGTATATCTTCTTTTCGATAAAAGAATTCGACTTCGTCCCAAATATCCTTTATTATTTCATCAGCTTCATTAATTAATATACTAATATCATTGAAAGTCTGAGAATATTTTTGTTCGAGTACTTTTTCCTCTTTTTGATGATTCTGGTATTTCTCAAATAATTCTTGAATTTCATCAGCTGAAGGATTCTGCATTTTCACACTACCACTATCAACTCGTCTTTTCTCCCCTGTAATAATTTTTTTCACCCAAATGATGGTTTCTGCTTCTCCTTTTATATAAGGAACATTTTCTGTATTCACATCAATTCCAAAATAGCTTCGTTCTCCAGGTGAATAAACACTACGCTCAACTGCAAAATTAAATACTTTAATAAAATGCTTTACATGCATTCTAAGCATACTAAGATCTTTCTGCTTTAACCACATTGTCTCAGATTGCTCGTTAAGTACTTTTTTTACATCATCAACCTCTCGCTCAAATACAGGTAAAAAAGTTGCTAGTTTATTGAAGGTCTCAGGCATATAGGCTAAAGGCTTGTTTTCCTTCAAAACGTCTATAGCCATTTGATGTGCTACCTGCATTGCTTTTAATTTCTCATCTATATTTCTCGGTCTTTGTAAATGCGCCATTGTACACTGTTTAAATTGGCAATTGCAAAATTCTATGAAAGGTACAACATAATCTTGAATTATGAATACTGATAAATCAGCATCTACATGTTAATAAACCTGAAACTTATCAACAACCACAATTTCCATCCTCAATTTTTGTTATATTTATGATGTATCTTTATAAAGAAGACAATGCTTGAATATACGAAGACAATTTTAGCAAAGGTTAGTTTTGATAACAGCTTATTTAAGAAAGAGCTACAAAAATCTTTGCGATGGTTGGACAATACAGAAATTGAAGAGTTGAAAAAATGGGTTTTTAAAGCTTATGGAGAAAAGCATGAAATTGCCATTAACGAGGTATTTAGTCAAAAATTACTTTCAGGTATTGAAATAAAATAGGAAAATTAAGCCAGTTTTCTCGAAACCGGGTGCCTCTGGGCACCCTTTTTTATACAGAATGTTATCATTAAAGATTTTAAGGTACTTATTCATAATAGTTTTATATATATCCGAATTTGCATCTGCCACAGCACAAGATGCATATCAGGAAACAGACACTAATAATCTACGTGGATTTTTAGCTCCTGTTGTTAACGTAAATCAGGTTATTGAAGAATATGCGGTATCTATGGGAGGAGCTGGAGGTATTTTTATTACACAGAATATTTTTGCAGGTATATTTGGTAGTGCACTTATTTCTAATCATCACCTAGACAAAGGTGAACATGCAGGCAAAGAATTGGATATTAGCTATGGGGGCTTATGGATAGGTTATGCTTTCAGACCTGGAAAAAAACTACAACCCATTATTTCACTCCAGGGAGGTTTGGGTGTTGCAACCTTAAAAACAAAAACAGAAGAATTGCCATATTACAATAATTTCACAAAATTCACTCTTATTTCGCCTCTTTTTGAACTGGAATATAAAATCAGTTTAAATGATGTGTTGAAATCTTTGGGAATGGAAATAGCTTTTACCCCTGGATTAGCAGATTTTTCAAATATGTACACCGGACCCC
>PKSZ01000429.1 GCA_002869425.1 Marinilabiliales bacterium | reverse complement strand
CATTTTCATAGTCTTTCTCATAGTGATATGCTTTCCCGATTAACTTAAGCGCTAAAGCTTCATCTGAGGATTGGCTGTATTTTTTAGCGAGGCGTAAGGCGTTATTGCTGTAACTTCTGCTTTGCTCCGGAGAAATTGCCAAATACTCAATAGCCAGCTCATTCAGAATCTTTGCACGCTTGCTTTGTTCAGTTTGTTCAAGTCTATCTTCCAGACTGTCAATTTTTTCTGTATTTTCAGCCCATAGAGCCAAGGGCATAAAAAGAACGAGAAATAGGATAAGTATATATCTCATGAAATCTGCTTTATACTGCCGTTAAATTAATAATAATGATAGATATTATCAACAGATGTATATTTATTTATTGACAAAAGAAATGAACAAGATTAAACAAGTATTAGAGCAATTCAGGGGATAGTTTAAATCCAACAACCAGCACATCATCTATCTGCTTCTTATCTCTTTTCCAATTGCTAAAATTCTGACTTATTACATCAGCCTGATTATCAAAACCTAAAGAATGATTATCGTATAATAGTTTTTTAAAATTACTGGCCATAAACTTCCTGTTTTTATCTCCTCCAAATTGATCCTGATAGCCATCAGAAAACATGTACACATAAGTATCCTGATCAATCATAAAATGATTGGTTTCATAAACAGGAGGGATATTGTCTCTTGTTTTTTCCCCAATGGAGTATATGCCTCCACTAATAGTTTGTATTTCCTGATTCCGAATGATGTATGCATATTGATTTGCTCCGGCTATGGATAATTCTCTTTCATCCTTATTGATGCAGCATATCATCATATCCATACCATCATCCTGGCTGATATCTGAGCCTGAAATATTTAAGGTTCTTCTTACGCGTTTATGCATTTCCTGTAGTATTTCAGAAGGATTACTTAGCTTTTTATCATTGATTAAGTCGTCAAGAATATTTGAACCAATAATAGACATAAATGCACCCGGAACACCATGTCCGGTACAATCAACACAGGCCAGAAAAATTCGCTCTTTTTGCTCGGAAAACCAATAAAAGTCTCCGCTGACTATATCCTTTGGTTTATAGAAAATAAAACTTTCGGGTAATTGTTCCTGAATGATCTGAACTGTAGGCAATATAGCTTCCTGTATCTTTTTTGCATAAGCAATACTATCTGTAATTTGTATATTCTTTGCATTCAGCAGATCATTCTTCTTGTCGATTTCAGAGTAGGCCATTTTAAGTTTGGATATGTCTGTATCAATGGCTATTAGCTTTGAAACATTTCCATTTTCATCCAATATTGGCGTTAAAGTTGTTTGGGCCCAGAAATCACCAATGCTTGTATACGTTTCGTACAGGACAGTTTTTTTCTCTTTTATACATGATAGAAAAATACTTTTGATATCTGTATGTGAACTATAGTTAAAAATGGTCCCGCTTGTTTCTTTAACTAATTGTTTAAAAGAAAGATTATATTTTTCTAGCAGGTAGCTATTTACCCATTCAATATTTCCTTCAGGAGATAGGATTAAGACAGCGTTATCTGTTTGCTTGGCTACAATGGATTGTTTCTCCAATTCAGAATTAATATCCTCCAATTTTTCATTGATTGCTTGAATTTCCTCTTTTTGCTGGGAAATTTCTTCGTTCTGCTGCGAAATTTCAAAATTTTTGAACTCTAAGGTTTTGTTGATCTTCTTTTTACTGATATTCTGTCGGATAACAATGATTAAGAAAACGAGAAATACAAATGCTATGAAAAAGAAAATATATGAAATTTGATTCTTTTTCCTTATTTCGTCCTGTTGGTATTTTAACTTTGCTTCACGTAAGAGCTTGTCCTTCTTTAATATTTCATTTTCCTTTTCCGTTTCCAATGTTTCAAATTGAGATTGAAAACGGGCAATTCTTTCCTGTGCATTATATGAAATAAGAGAATCTTTCAATTCGCTGTAGGCTTTGTGATATCTCAATGATTTATCATACTCCTTCAACTGTTCATAAATTTCTGAAAGGGTTTTATATGCATCTTTTTGCAAATCTTTGGCATTAATTTCGGTACTCAGAGCAAGACCTTTCTCACAAAAATCAATGGCCTTTTCATATTTTGCTTTCTTTATGTATAGCTGAGCAAGACTAATGAATGAAATGGCTTCCCCATATTTATCGTTAATTTTAGCTTTTATTTTTAGAGATTGATTGTAATACTCTTCTGCCATATTGAAATCGCCTTTTTTCTCATATGTAAGCCCCAGATTACCAATAGCTTTTGATAAGCCTCGCATATCACCAACATTTTGACTAATTCTCATGGCCTCAGTTAAATTATAAAGAGCCCTGTCATAATCTCCTAATGCTCTGTATACTTCGCCTATATTATTAAGCGAGCTTGACATATCAACATTCGATGAGTTTTTAGATTCTTTTGCTAATTTTTCTTTAATTTTTCTAGAGTTAATAAAACATTCAAGTGATTCATTGTAATCCCCAGATTGATAATATNATATATTAGTCCTATATTGTTTAACGCTTTTGCTTCTGTTCCTAGGCTTTTTGTTTGTTTGGCAAGTTCCAGAGATTGGAGAAAATAGTTTAAGGCTTCATCATAATTCCCCATATCACTTTTAAGTGTTCCCAGGTTTAAATAAGTATTTGCAATTGCTGAAGAATCGTTTAGCTTTTTCCTTACAGCAAGACTATTGGTAAAGTATTTTTCAGCCAGCATAAATTGCGAACTAAAGTAATATCCAATTGCAATATTATTCAAGGCTGTACTGATTTGATTGGAATCGTTGAGCTCTTCTGCCAGTTGAAGTGCAATTTTTGCATGAAACAATGATGAATCTAGGTTGGTACGCATCATTGATTCTGAAAGACGATTATGCGAATTTGCCAGGACTTCTTTATCAGATGTCTTGCTTATTACATTCAGTAAGCTATCTGTCTTATTCTTTCCATTAACATTTATAGCAATGAAAGACAAAATAAGCGAGAATGCAATTATAGCCTTGTTGTTATTCATTTATTAAGTGAACTGTATCCCAATAAGTAAAACATCATCTATTTGCTTTGAATCTCCTTTCCAGTCTTCAAAAGCTTTCACAAATACGGTTTCTTGCTTGGATAAAGGTACGTTTTTATTCTCATTAATTAAACTTTCAAATCTGGCTGTCATGAATTTTTGATTTTCAGACCCGCCAAACTGATCGATATAACCATCAGACAAGAGATAGAGAGCATCATTTGAACCTATCTTCATATCAAGTATTTCAAGCTGATTGGTATTAAATCTTTTATCTCCAACTGAACAGATACCTCCACTTAATTTTTCAATTCTATCATCTCTACAGATAAAAGCTGTGGAATTTGCACAACAAAGCTCTATGGTATTCTTATCATTATTCAGTTTTAAAAGGCTAATATCCATTCCGTCGTCAATACTTGATTGCTCATGTCCATGCTCTGATAGCATATCGATAATACCCTTGTGCAGACCATTAATTATAGAAATCAAATCGCTCTTTTTTAGTACTGCAACCATTTCATTAAGAAGAGAATATCCGATTAAACTCATGAAAGCC
>PKSZ01000647.1 GCA_002869425.1 Marinilabiliales bacterium | reverse complement strand
TACATTTGTATCTGAAAATTTAGATTAATCAGATCAAAGTTACATGCTTGTCAAAAATATACGAATAGTAAATATAATTTTTTCCGTATTCCTTGTGGTATACGGAATTTATTTTTTATACAATCTGTCTGCCACTGAATCGGGGCCGGATAGTTTTTTGTATTTCGTTTTCGGAACAATGGTTGCTATTCAGATTTTGTTAGGTGTTTTATCCTATGTTTATTCATCAAAACGGGAAAAGTTGGTGAATGCAGAAAATATACTGGATAATCAGTTGATGAAAGAAAAGGAGGAAATAGATAAAGAAAATAGCCATCGCAATAAAGAATTGAACGAGATAGAAGAAAAATTGTTTAGCGGTTTAAAATCAACAGATATAGTGGATGATTTTACTACGATGTTGTTGTCAAATATTGCCAATGTCATAGAGTTGATGCAAGGTTTGTTTTATGTTGTGGATAATGATACCAATACATACAAACTTCAGGGTACTTATGCATTATCTGCGTTAACAGAACTGAAAGACATTGTTAAAGGAACCGGAGTTGGGGGTATTGTTGCAGAAAAGCAAACCATTCATATTATTAATGATATTCCGGAAAATTATATTGAAATAATATCAGGCATGGGTAGTGGCAAGCCCAAAATAATGACAGTTATTCCTGTAATCTATGATGAAAAAACAATAGGAATAATTGAATTGTTTACATTTCATAAAACGGAAACGATCTTAGATTGGGAAAACTTTGGTTTTAAAGAGAAAGTAGGCGCAATGCTCAATTCTTACATGTAGAGAGGTATGGCTTTGATAGGTGAGGGTGATGAAAAAAGGCTGGTCGAAGAGTTAAAAAAACGATTTGGATGTGATTATTTTTCTTATTCAGATGTTCATATTAGGGCAAAGTTAAGGAGAATTTACAAAGATCTGGAGTTTGATACTTTTGGTCGTTTATTAAAGCATTTTGAAATAACTGGTGGTTATGATGTTTTGATGAAATTTTCTCAAACATACAAGGAGTTTTTTAGAGATCCTGTATTTCTAAAACAATTACGAAAAAAGTTAAAACCGCTGGCCCGTAATTTACCTCTTATAAAAATATGGGTGCCAGAATGTGGCGATGGAATGGAGCTTTTATCTTTAATAATTTTGTTCATTGAAGCTGAAGTTTATGATAGAATTGAGATTGTTGCATCAGATATAAATCCTTTTTTTCTTCAGAAAGCAAGATTGGGAATTTATCCTTCTGATAAGTTAGATAAGTACCGTCAGAATTATGAAGATGCAGGAGGAATGGCCGATTTTATGGATTATTTCACAGAAAAGAAAAATTTCATACAGGCTAATCCGTCCATAATGCTTCGGGTTACATTCATAAAGCATCATATGGTAGATAGTTTGGCTTTTGATAAGTTTCATATGATTTATTTCAGAAATATTTTATTGTATTATAGGAGCGAATTAAGGAATACAATATTGAATAAATTGTCACAAAGTTTATTATCCAGAGGGATTCTCTGTTTGGGTCAAAAGGAAAACACCGACAATTTAACGGGGATTGAAAATTTTAAAAGAATTACAGGCAATGAAAGGGTTTTTCAAAAGTTGTAATTATGAAGATAGATTTTGAAAAATATTCCTTAATGGTATTGGGTGTATCAGCTGGTGGAATGGAAGTATTGAGAAAACTGCTACCTTTCTTCGGACATGATTTTCCGTTACCTGTGGTTATTATTCAACATTTGCATCCTAATCAAGGTGAGTTTTACCTTCGTTATTTTAACGATCACTGCAATTTAAATGTACAAGAAGCTGTGGAAACAGAACTTGTTCGCCCTGGGAATGTTTATTTTGCACCTCCGAATTACCATCTGCTTATTGATTTAGACAAAAAGTTCAGAATGAATGTGGATCCAAGGGTTAATTTCTCCAGACCTTCAATTGATGTGTTTTTTGAATCTGCAGCAGAAGTATTTAAGGATCAGCTTATAGGAGTAATTCTTACGGGAGCCAATGATGATGGAGCATTGGGTATGAAAGCCATAAATGATGCAGGGGGATATACCATAGCACAAGATCCACAGACTGCTGAAGTTTATACTATGCCATTGGCCGCAATAGAAAAAACCAAAATTGATTGGATAACCAGGGTTGAAGAATTGGGAACAGCAATTCAGGAATATGATAAAAATCATATTTAGGATTTACCAATATTAGTGTGAGCTTTCATGATTGTAGCAATTCAATGTGTACCTTTACACTTAAAACAAGTGTATGGATTTATACAGTTTGCTAATATATTTTGGAATCGTTGCTTATACTTCGCTTTTAATGACGTTTTTAAGCGGTATAAGATTGATTAAGCTAGGCCATAAATTTCATAGAATTTTTGGTATAATATCAGTTGCATTGGCATCTGGACATGCTGGCTTAATTATTTATTTGAATTATTTTTCTTAACTAAAACATTAATTATGAAAACCAGAGGATTATTTTT
>PKSZ01000692.1:1121-3619 GCA_002869425.1 Marinilabiliales bacterium | reverse complement strand
TTCATTATAAAAAAAAGGGAATTTCTACAGCTAAAGTGAGCTATGGCTTTTTCATTGAGATGGTTTTGTCAACGCTATCTTCTGTTTTTATTGTTTTGATATGTAGTTTGTTTAGTGCCTACTCATTTATCAATTATTATATTATATATATCGTAGTTTTTTTTGTTTTATTAATTGTTTTGATACATCCGAAATTAATAAGTTTTTATGCTCGTATGTATTTCAAATATGTAAAAAAAACGGATGAAAATTATGAGTCTCCCTATAGTTATGCTTTTTATTTGAAAATACTAGCACTTCAGTTAATAAAATGGGTTTTTGCTGGTCTGGGAATATTTGTTTTAATCAATTCTGTTACTGACCTTTCATGGGAATATATACCGTTTGTTACAGGTTTGTATGCAGCTGCAGCAATACTAGGTATGATTGCATTTTTTGCGCCATCGGGTGTTGGTGTTGTAGAAGGAATTATGATTTTTGGTTTGAAGAGGATATTATCAAATTCGCTTGCAGGGTTGATTAGTATTTTTGTAAGGTTATGGAAGGTTTTGGGTGAGCTAAGTTTTGTTTTCTTTATTCGATTAATTATAAGATTTTTTTGTAATGAATATCATCTGCCATTATTAGGTAAAAGATATCATAATGATGCTAAGGATGCGTAATTTTTATAATAGTGAAAGGAATGAGAATAGGTTCCTTTGGATTGTTTTTGTTTTAGCACTTATTATGAAATTGGTTTTTTCATTATATATTCTTTTTAAGGAAGGTGTTGTTAACAGCGAATATCTGTACTGGGCTTCTCAGTTTTCACAGGGAGATTTTGTTTCTCCTTTCAGTACAATGTCTAGAATGAACGTAGCTCCTTTACTGTCAGTAGTTCTGTCAGTATTTTTGAAAGTCTTTGGCTCTGCAGGAATACCGGTTTGTGTTTTTAATTCACTATTGGGAGCTGGAATTCCAATAACAATGTATTACTTAGGGAAAGAACTGGCAGGGAATCGTGTTGCTGTTCTTATGCTGATATGGGCATTCTTTTTCCCTGATTTTTTTAAATATGTGCCTGCATATTTAAAAGAAACATCAGTTTTCTTTTTATTACCATTAACAGTTTTATTTCTAGTTCGTAGTGTTAACACAAACCTTAGGTTGCTATATGTGATTATTGCATCTGTTGCATTTACAGTTTTAATACACATTGATGAAAGATTTATTTTTTATGTTGTTGTTTTTCCTTTGATCTTCCTTATTTCAAAAACAAGAATAAAAAGAAAAGTCAGGACACTACTTATTTGGTTTGGTGTATTTGTTGTGCTAAGTACTCCCTGGATAATAAGGAATTATCTTGTATATAACCAGATTGTTATTCTTAGCACACGAACAACTGTATTTACTTCAAAGTTATGGGGAGAAAATTTAACAACATTTAATTATTCTTCTCACGAAAAAGCAATCGACAAATTTAAAAATAAACATATAGAGCAGGCGAAGAGTTTTAAAAAAATGTATGGTGTTGATTACAGGGAGTATTCCAGAAATGAGGTTTTATTACGGGCCTTTATTAATTATTGGCAACCTTCATTTTTCAAGCCAACATACATAACTTATGGATACAGGCCAATAAAGTGGTCTTTTTCGCATAACATAATGGGGTGGTTATTCTATGGGATATTTCTACCGTTTTATATGTTGGGTATGTTTTGGCTAATTAAGCAGAAAAGGCTTATTTTTTTATTTATAGCAATCATACCGATAATTCATAGTCTGCTACACACATATATGGTATCTCCTCTTGAAAGATACAGGGTTCCTATGAATTTTATTGTTGTGCTTGTTGCTCTGTGGTTCACTAGTGAGTTTTTTCATAAAGTGAGTTTGAGTAAGATAGGCCGGAAATTGTTCAAAATTAAATCTGTAGAGTGAGTTTAAAGGAGAGAACAGCAAAGGGTGTAATGTGGAATGGTATTGATAGTGTAGCATTAAATATTATTCGATTTGGAACTGCGATTGTATTGTCAAGAATACTTGATCCTGATCATTTTGGTTTAATTGCACTTCTTGCCATTTTTATTGCGTTATCTGAAACATTGATGAGCGGAGGCTTCGTCACTGCACTAGTAAGAAAAGATAAGGTAAACAATATTGATTATTCAACAGTTTTTATTTTTAATATAGTCTTTTCTTTTCTTTTATATGCGTCAATTTTTTTTGGATCACCATATATTGCATCATATTTTGAGGAACCAGAGCTAAATATAATCGCAAAGCTCGTTGGACTTGTTATTCTATTCCACTCGTTTAGTATAGTTCAGCAAATTACTTTGAGACGATCTTTGAATTTTAAGTCATTATCCATTGCAAATATTTCATCAACAGTGTTAAGTTCTTTTACTGCTATTGTTATGGCTGTAAATGGATTTGGAGTATGGAGTCTTGTTGTTCAGAATATAAGTAAAGCATTCTTTTTCTCAGTTTTTTTATGGTTTGCTGGAACCTGGAAG
>PKSZ01000692.1:0-1100 GCA_002869425.1 Marinilabiliales bacterium | reverse complement strand
CTTCGTTTAAGGAAAATTTTGGATTTGGTTACAAAGTGATGACTTCAAGTGTAATTAGTGCAGTATTTACCAATGCTTACAATTTAGTAATTGGGAAAATATATAATGCAGAGGCATTGGGGTTTTTTTATCAGGCAAGGCGACTAAATAAGTTTGCTCACAGCATGATAACTAAAACTTTTCGGGAAGTTAGTCTTCCTGTATTATCATCATTACAGGATAATGATGATAAACTGGTAAAGGTTTATCTTGTTTTTTTAAGAACCATATCCTTTTTAGCTTTTCCATTGATGATGATGTTGTTTGTAACTGCAAAACCATTAATTGAAGTTATTTTTACAAGCAAATGGTCAGCATCAATACCATACTTCCAGCTTATTTGTATTGAAGGATTATTGATGCCGATTATAGCTTTAAGCAGTAATATTCCTCTTGTAAAAGGAAGAGCAGATTTAACACTTAGACTGGAAGTTATTTATAAAGTAATATTAGTTGCTTCTATAGCTATTACCGTATATTTTGGTATTTTTTGGATGGTTGTTGGACTTGTTGTACAGGTTGTTATACAGGCTTTGATAAACTTTGCAGTGGTTTCAAAATTGATAAAAGTTGGATTTGCTGAACAGTTTTTTAGTTTTATTAAGATTGCTCTCATTTCTACATTTGTGGCTTTCACCGTTTTTTTTATTCAGTATATAAATTTCTTACAAATATGGTTGTTAATTGTTCAGGTTCTAAGTTATATTGTTTTGTACATTGGTATAAACTTGTTGTTTAATTCAGAGGAGCTAAAGGAAATATTGCAATTTATTCAAATCAATATTATATCAAAATTAAAAAGGAAAAGTAAAGTTAATGGTTAAGATTTTTTTTCCACATAACAACTGGGGTGGAGGTTTTGTAAGATCGGTAAAAAAAGCACTTGATGAATTGGGCTGTGATACATACATGCCTGACATTTTTGAAATGCCGGTTTTACATCGGGCAATAAAAAAATTTGCCATAAAGGGTTTATTGAAAAATATGCAATTACAAAAAGACATGGCATATAATAATTATGTTATATCTGAAATTGAAAAATATAAACCAGACTATTTTTT
>PKSZ01000461.1 GCA_002869425.1 Marinilabiliales bacterium | reverse complement strand
ATAAAAGCTTTTGGGGGTACGACAGAAAATGCTGTTCGGATCCAAATATACTCCGCAATTATTGCTTATTGTTTAGTTGCAATTATAGGAACAAGTCTTGAAATTGATCGTTCAACTTACGAGATCCTACAGGTTTTAGGAATATCCCTATTAGACAAAACCCCTGTAAAAGTGCTACTTACAAATGTGAATTACAATGATGTCAAAGAACAATTTTATAACCAACTGTCAATCAGCTTGTTTTAAGTGGACAGTTATGGATCAAAATATCAAACCAATTGAAATTAAGAATCATGGCAGAAGAGCTATGAGTATTTTTAAATATGGATTAAAATTTATTGCACATGCTTTACTTAACAGAAAAACAGCCGATTACAGAAAACGTGTTAAACTTTTGTCATGTACTTAGGTTAATTTTATATAACTCTTATTTTAAAAGCAATAGTTCGTTAAAAAATTAGGCTGCAATAGCGCCGTAAGTTATTAGTTCTCTGATTTTCGATTTATTTTTCTTCAAGTTTGGTCTCACAGCGAACACGCTAAAAAATCTAGCCAGCAGTAATTCATTGTGATACATGGTTTTTACATCAGCCATTGAAAATGCCGGTCTCTGCACTTTTGGTATGTTCAACCAGTGATTAATCTTGGCCAGATTGATAGCAGTAAGAGATGCATTGAAATGAAAATGTAATTTATTTTCACTTCTTGCCTGACAGTCATTCAATCCGGTATATTGTTTTGCATCTCTGTAAATGAACTCTATCTGAAACCTGGCTTGATAATATTCAATAATCATTTCTGGTTTCATATCCAAGTCTGTAGAAAAATACAATTTATGAGACCATTTGCCAGACTTTTGTTTTGTGTAGACAGCTACAAGATTAATATCCCGCTTTAATGACTTGGCATAAACAATAGCATGATACATTTTGCTTTTTTCATTTTGATCAATGCAATCAAAATATTCCGGCTTTAGATTATTAAAGTCGATCTTACCATCATATTTTCTGGGTCTTCCCCTGCCTGCTTTTTACTGACCATAAAACTTGTATTGCAAGTCAGCATCATCTCGCAAACGGCTGATTACTTCAAATCCATTTTCACAAAGCTTGCTTACAAACTTCTTCTTGGAAAAATATGCATCTGCCAAAACATATTTTGATATACATAATAGATCATCTTTCCGCTGTATTAAAACATTAGCATAATGATCAACTAAGCTTTCTGTCTCCAGATTATTGGGAGTTTGAACTGCTTCCAAATGGAAGCCTGTATGATTATCAATGTCTATGGCTGCTATTCCAGCGATCTCCATTCCCCATTTTGCTTTGCTGGCACAACCAGACCAAAAGTAGCCAACGCCCGGAGTATGTTTACCTGATTTGCTGATATAGCTTGGATCAAATGCTATGGCCTGATGATCACTTGCATAATGCAGTATGGACTCCTTGTTAAAAGTCATAAAATCAAATGTCTTTTCAAACTGACCTCTATAGCGTTGCTCACAATGTTTTCCATAACGACCAAATTGGAGAAAGTTCATACGCCCTTTTATGCTCAGAAATAGCCCGAAGATATCCAGCATAAAGTCATATTGCCATTTTTTTATTCCTTCCATTTGGTTTAAAATCATTTTTACCTGATCTTTATATCTTGATAGTCTCTTGATAATCATGTCTAAAATTGTTCGTCAAAACAACTCTAAGATATTGACTATCAGGGATCTATCCTAGTTTCCTGACACTTATTTTGCTGATTTCCAGGCATTTATATAGAAGTTTAACGAACTATTGTAAAAGAAAAAATTCTATTAATTAAAATTTTTAATATTAAAGATAGTTACTAAAATTGCTATCAAATTAATTAACTTAAAATTTATGAATAAAATCACGTCAAAAATATATACTTTAATAAATCCTAGGAAACTTGTATTATCTGAAGAAATTATTGATCCCAAAACAATTGAAAAGGATGAAATAATAGCTCAAACTATTTACTCTGCAATTTCTCCAGGCACTGAACTTGCTGCCTACTGTGGAATTGAACCTCTAAGAAAAAACATTATTACTTATCCAAGACTATTGGGCTACTGCAATGTTGCAAAGATTATACATTTAGGAGAAGAATCAGAGAAATGGCACGTAGGTGACTATATATTGACATTTCAATCTCATAGAACCCATTTTAGATTCCGTCTTTCTGACTTTATGATTAAATTAAATCCAAGTTTTCTTAAAGAATCTACAGTATCATATTTATATCATTTAGGATTTCATAGCGTTCATACAGCAGAACTAAAAATCGGGCACAACGCTGCTATTATTGGAATGGGGGTCTTGGGTTACACATCTGCTACTATTAGTAAATTAGCAGGAGGAACTACATTTATTTTTACAAATCAATTAGAGCATATAAAATTAATACAAGAAAAAAAGATGACATATTTTCCAAAAAATAAGGAATCTTTAAAGCATATCAATGAGCTTACTGAAAATATT
>PKSZ01000286.1 GCA_002869425.1 Marinilabiliales bacterium | reverse complement strand
CAGATTTGTCGATTACCATTTTCATGTTTGAAGCTGATATCACACCATATTCAAATGGGGTATATATACCTTGCTTTTCAATTTCCTCATGCAATAATGAATCACGTACGACGGGGTTTAGGTGCTGGGCAATATCGAAAATTTGATTATGGTTAATCATAACATTAATTGCCTCCTGGGCCAGGGTGGTTTTCCTAATCATCAATTTTATATCCTCAGTGCCATCCATATCAGAAATGGTCTTAAAGATTTCCTGATTTATGGAGTCTATTGAAATGAGGAATCTCTTTATCTGTTGATGGGAGCTGGTTTTTTGATTGAAGGTTGAAAAGGTCTTCATTTTTTCGAGTTGGTCAATCACTTCATTAACAGCCGTATTAACCTGATTTTCGAAATTTGCTCGTTCTATATTGATGGCATTTTTTACCCAATAGAGTTGTACCGCAGTTAAACTGAGGAGAACAAATGATACGACAACTATGATTAAGTTTATGAGATTCTTGTTCATCGATGGCTCAGATCAGATAAAAATGCCACAATAAATGGCAATTTGTGTAATTGTTAATAGTACAAATGTATCGTTGAAAGTGCCTCAATTTCAAGGGTTAACTTAATTTAACGTTTATTAATGTCCTTTAACCTGATTAGGGGTCTGCACCATGTTACTTTTGCAAGTAAATATAAATCTCAGTTCATCATGCCAGATAATTTTGATGATTTATATTTTGTGCTAAAGATTTCTGATTCATAAATTTTGGTTTTTGGTTTTGAAGTGCAGTCTCCCCGGCTGCACTTTTACTTTTTTGGTTCCTGTCGCTATCATTTTATGTAGTAAATTAATTTTCTGTAATTTTTTTTAATAATCCTCCCCTCAAATTTCAATACCTTTGCCTTCAAATAAACTGAAATATGATATGAATAAAATAAGGGTAGACATCAGTAATATTTTCAACTTTGTCTCTGAAAAAGACATCTTTGCTTTTCAGCAAAAAATTGAAGAAAGCATTAAATCATTGGTTTCTAAAACGGGTAAAGGAAATGATTTTTTGGGATGGGTTGACCTACCCGATGAGATTACAGAAACAGTATTATCTGATATTAATGCTAAAGCCGACTTTATTCGCAGGAATGCAGAGGTACTTGTTGTAATTGGTATTGGTGGTTCATATCTTGGGGCCCGGGCTGTGATTGAAGCACTGAAGCATAATTTTGATTTCCTCTTGCCTGATGATAAACAAAAAGATCCAATAGTACTTTATGCCGGTCAAAACCTATCAGAGGAGTATCTTGCTGATTTGCTTGAAGTTTTGGATAAAAAAAGTTATGCAATTAATGTAATTTCGAAATCTGGCACAACCACCGAACCAGCCGTGACATTCAGAATCCTTAAAAATCATTTGGAGTCGAAATATGGGAAAAAGGAGGCTGCCAAACGCATCGTGGCAACAACTGATAAGTCGAGGGGAGCACTAAAACAGCTTAGTACTAGTGAAGGTTATACTACTTTCATTGTCCCCGATGATGTTGGCGGCCGATATTCAGTTTTAACACCAGTTGGATTATTCCCAATTGCGGTTGCAGGGTTTAACATTTCCGAGTTGATTCGAGGTGCATCAGATATGCGTAAGCAAGTTACGGGAAGTTATTCAATCACCGAAAATCCGGCGGCGATGTATGCAGCAGCAAGAAATGCTCTTTTAGAAAATGATAAATTTGTCGAGATCACTGTAAATTATTTACCCAATCTTTATTATTTCACTGAGTGGTGGAAGCAACTTTTTGGTGAAAGTGAAGGCAAGGAAGGAAAAGGTATTTTTCCGGCTGGAGTAGTCAATACTACCGATTTACATTCTATGGGACAATACATTCAGGAAGGAAAACGCAAGCTTTTTGAAACAGTTATTTCCGTGGAGAAATCCCACAAAGAAGTTCTGATCCCTGATGATGAGTCAAATCTGGATTCCTTGAATTTTATTTCCGGAAAAAACATACATTACGTAAATCAAATGGCGGAAAGGGGAACCACACTTGCGCATCTGGATGGAGGGGTCCCAAACATAAAAATTACAATTCCTGAAGTTAACGAATATTATTTGGGACAATTGATCTATTTCTATGAATTTGCGTGTGCTATAAGTGGTTATGTATTAGGGGTTAATCCATTCGATCAGCCTGGTGTTGAAGCTTACAAGAAAAATATGTTTGCTTTATTGGGGAAACCGGGATTTGAGAAAGAAAATGAAGAGATTAGAAAAAGGATTTAATTTCTTTTCTTTTTTTTAGTAAGCATACTCTTCAAGGTGTAAGGTAGCAAAGGCCTTTTCGGCAGCAATCTTTTCGGCCCCTTTGATGGAATAATCCTGACCGGTAGCGCATGTATCATTATCAACTTTAATTTCAACAATATACTGTTTGTTTGTACCGGAGCCTATTTCTGTAACAACGTTAAAATTAACTTCCTTCCGCTCTTTTTGTGACCATTCGATAAGTTTACTCTTAAAATTG
>PKSZ01000145.1 GCA_002869425.1 Marinilabiliales bacterium | reverse complement strand
TCGAATCCGAGGGCAAGGCATTTGATGCGGCCGACTTTGTCGATTTTCTCGCTAACTGGGTAGACCAGTATCCAATTCTTTCTATTGAAGATGGTTTGGATGAAGATGATTGGGATGGTTGGGCTTCACTTACTAAAGCTATAGGAAATAAAGTGCAGTTAGTTGGAGATGATTTGTTTGTTACAAATGTAAAAAGGTTAAAGAGAGGAATTGATGAGGATATTGCAAATTCCATCCTTGTAAAAGTAAACCAGATAGGAACACTAACAGAAACGATCAATGCTGTTAATCTGGCTACACAGAATTCTTATACATCAATCATTAGTCATAGATCAGGTGAAACAGAAGATGTAACAATTGCAGAATTGGCTGTGGCGCTAAATGCAGGCTTAATAAAGACAGGCTCAGCATCAAGATCAGACAGGATTGCAAAATATAATCAACTTCTAAGGATTGAAGAATCCTTAGGAGGAGCAGCAAGATATCTTGGTAAAGACTTTAGATTTTTAAAATAGTAAATATATGATAATGAAAATGCGAGGTATTGAAAATATCAGTGCAGCGCATTTTTATTGCTATTTATGAAAAAGCAGGGATTACTTGATTTTATTAAAATTCTGGAAGAAAATAATGAAATTTTCCGAATCAATACACCTGTTAATCCTGAATTGGAAATCAGTGAAATAACGGATCGGATTTCTAAATCAAAACGTTATGGATCAGGAGGGAAAGCGCTGTTTTTTGAAAATAATGGAACACGTTTTCCTTTATTGATTAATGCTTTTGGTTCATTAAAAAGAATGTGCCTCGTTTTAGGTGTTGAATCTCTGGATGAGGTCAGGGAAGAAATAAACAACTTGTTTTCAGAGCTAACAAAGCCGAAAACCGGTTTCTTTTCAAAGGTTTCAATGCTTCCAAGATTATCCGATTTAAGCAAACAGATATTTCCGGATGTTATCAAAGGAAAAGGGGCATGTCAGGAAAATATTCATATGCAACCGGATTTGGGTATCTTGCCAGTGCTGAAATGTTGGCCGGCAGATGGAGGTAAATTTATTACCTTACCTCTTGTAATAACAAAAGATCCAAATACGGGTATTCGCAATATCGGTATGTACAGAATGCAGGTAATTGACAAAAATACAACAGGTATGCATTGGCATCTGCATAAAGTAGGAGCCAGGCATTATCAAGAGTATAAAAAACTTGGAAAAAAGATGCCTGTATCTGTTGTCCTAGGGGGAGATCCAATTTATACATATTGTGCTACGGCCCCAATGCCTGATCAAATGGATGAGTTTATGCTTGCCGGATTTATAAAAAAGCAACAAGTAAAGTTGGTGAAGTGTATCACAAATGATCTGGAAGTGCCTGCAGATGCCGATATCGTTATAGAAGGTTATGTTGATCCGGAAGAAGATCTGTTTTTTGAAGGTCCTTTTGGTGATCATACCGGATTCTACTCCTTGGCCGATTATTATCCTAAATTTTATGTTACGGCGATCACATATCGGAATAATGCTGTTTATCCTGCTACTATTGTTGGTATTCCTCCACAGGAGGACGCATGGATTGGTAAAGCAACGGAAAGAATCTTTCTTGAACCCATAAAAAAAACTCTTTTACCTGAAATTGAAGATTTATGTATGCCTTTTGAAGGAGTTGTACATAATCTAACTATAATAAGTATTGATAAAACATATAAGGGCCAGGTTCAAAAATCTATGAACTCCTTATGGGGCGCGGGACAACTAATGTTTAATAAAGTTTTGGTTGTGTGTGGGAATGAAGTTAACATTCAAAATAGCGAAGAATTGATTCATGTTTTACTAAATAACCTGAATCCCCAAAAGGATTTAATTTTTTCAGAAGGTCCTTTGGATGTTCTGGATCATGCAGCAGATGAAATGGCTTATGGTAGTAAGTTGTGTATTGATCTTACAAACCAAAGAAACAGGAGCTATTGCTTACCTTCAGGTGAGGAAATTCAGGATATACTTAATAATAGCGGTTTTGAAGGTGAGTTGTTTAATGGATTGATTGATAAGGGTATATCGGGTTTTGTGCTGGCCTGTGATCATGGCTCAGATTTATCGGAAACTGAAATTAAAAATTTGCTTAAATCTATTGAAAATATTGATGTATTATTTGTTATTGTGGTGAACAAGGGATTAAATTTTGACGATCTTTCAACACTGCTTTGGTTGGTTCTTGGAAATATAGATCCCATTAGAGATATTTATTTTGGAGAGAATAAAAAACAGCTTCTGATTGATGCTACTATAAAAACAAGAAAAAAGAATAATTTTAAAAGGAACTGGCCCAATATAGTGGCTCATAATAATCAAACAATTAATAAAGTTGATAAAGATTGGGCAGAATATAACATGGGTGAACCAATTGAATCTCCATCAAAATCAATATATAACTATATTAAAGGTAATGATGCAACATATAAACCTGATGAATTTTGAAGCTGACTATTAAAGAAGTGAATTATCTCTAAG
>PKSZ01000466.1 GCA_002869425.1 Marinilabiliales bacterium | reverse complement strand
TCTTGCTGACAAAAGAGAGGCCTATTATTCCTGTCTTTTTCGCTGCTGCTGGTACTGTTCTTTGTTTAACACTAAATTCAAATGATGACTGTCTTTCCAGCATACAGGTAAATGGTGTTGTTTCAACTGATTTTACTGATAATTCATCCGGACAGGTAAATATGAGTTCTGCTGACCCTGATGCCATATTCCTTATGCAGGGAACTTTTTCTGCAATTCAGAATGATGGTACATTTAACTATAGAACATTTGATGGCAGAGTACTGGGGGCAATTCAATCAAGAGGTGATTTTCAACCCTTCTCCGTAGCAGGAAATAATGGTGGTGAAAGGATTTCCAGAATTCATCCCGATTTAATTTGTCTGGCACAAAACACAGGAGGTGGTTCAACTGAATTTTATCAGTATTATTTAGCTTCTGAAGATCATAGCAATACTCAGCACAATCTCTTAATGAATATCTTTGATATGCCAGGAACATGGGTATTGGGTACAGGATCCAATACCATCAACGAAGTTCCTATTTGTGGTGATTCCTTTACTGTTACTGAAGGTGTAACACATGGAGAATGGACTGGCGAATCAAATGTTGACTGGTTTAATTGTGCCAATTGGGAAAACTATGCAGTGCCGGATAGTACTACGGATGTAATTATCAATACAGATACACCAGATAAGAATTGTGATATAGATATCGACACCTATTCTGCTACAGCTGCAAGATATGGAAATGTGGCTTACTGTAATAATCTAACAATACAGGGACCAAGTACAGGAGACGATAAAAAGCTGATAATTGAAGCCAATAATATGAATCTACTGAAAGTTAATGGAAATTTAACCATTAGCGGTTATGGCTTGCTTGATATGGACGATGGTAATCCAGGTAGTTTGGATGGTACTCTGCAGATAAAAGGAAACTGGGATAACCAGGTGGGGGAAGCTCAGTTTGAAGAAGGAAATGGTTCCATTGAGTTTAACGGTGATATACAACAACAAATCAGTGCAAATGGTGCAGCAGAAATTTTCTACAATCTGGAAGTGGATAATAGTGCCGGTGTTTTATTAAATGATGATATTGAGGTGGGTGGTATTACTGGAGCACTTACACTTACGGATGGAGTTATTACCACTGGTTCACAAAAAGTTTATGTGACAAACATTAGCGCTGCTTCTGCAATAACAGGATATAGCGAATCCTCCTATGTAAATGGTAACCTAAGAAGAAAAATTTTAAGCAATGGAACTTATCCTTTCCCTGTAGGAGACGGAACAACAACAGGAAACTACAAAAGAATGAATGTTATTGCATCTGGTCTGGATTTGAGTGGCAGTCCTGATTATCTTGAAGTGAAAGTGGAATCATTTACGGAGTCAGGAAATGATATAGATGCCAATCTGGTTGCTACGCAAAGCGGATCATTACTCACCAATGCCCTAGAATCTGGCTTATGGACTGTAACACCTAGCAATTCAACAATTTCAGCCGGCACATGGGGAGCACAACTCTATGTGCAGAATATTAGTAACCTGTCTGCCTCAGATGATAATAAGTTTACTGTACTAAAAAGAACTACAGGATCAACAGATTATGCAGACTGGGATTCATTTGATGACGATGGAACCAGTATTCCTTCGGAAAACACGGCAGGAAGAATTTACGACAGTGGAGATGGTTATGCCGAAAAAACAGGTTTTACTTCATTTTCAGAATTAATTATTGCAAAAAGTCCTGTTGTTCTTCCTATAAATCTGCTGGATTTCAGTGCACAAGTAAATAATGATGTGGTTAACCTTGACTGGATAACCCTTTCAGAAGAAAATAACAATTACTTTACGATTGAAAGATCAGGAACAGATGGAGACTTTAAAGAAATAGCCAGAATACAGGGAGCCGATAACTCAAATGATAAATTGTACTACAACCATATTGACAAAAAGCCTTTACAGGGCTGTTCATATTACAGGTTAAAGCAAACAGATTATGATGAAACTTCAACGTACAGTAAACCTGTAACCATTTACTTTAACCATATGACAAATGAAAATAAGGTCTACTACTCCAATGAAAACAGACAATTGCATCTTTACCTGAACAATAATGGTAATAATAATGTTCAAATCTATTCTTCCGATGGGAAAATGATATACTCTTCTCCCCTTTCTGATAACGATACATCCACTATTAGTGTTTCAGATTTGAATTTATCAAAAGGCGTATATATTGTTAAAGTATTTTCTAATACAGAAACAACAAGCACTAAGTTTGTCGTTTATTAAATGAAAGATAATACCATTTTTTTTTAATTTTAAGAAAAAGATAAGTATGAAAAAAATTACGATTGCTTTTGGTATGATGCTATGCGCATTTGCATTGAATCTACAAGCACAAATTTTAATAACTGAAGTGGTTGACGGAACTGCAGCTTTAAGTTACCCCAGGTATGTTGAACTTACGAATACAGGTTCATCTGCTATGAATATACAAGGCTATTCCATAAAAGTGTATTNAAGTGTATTTGAATGGATCCACAACAACCTTTACATACGTCTTGCCTTCCTATTCTTTACCTGCAGGTGAATCAATGGTCGTGACAAATATTGATAATTCTTCTACCGATCAACAATGGACAGATTACAACCTTATTCAGCCTGCTCATGTAATCCATGGAGAGACAACAACAATCAGAGGCAATGGTGATGATGCATATGAATTGCTCGACAATTCTTCTGCATTGATTGACGTTTATGGAGTGCAAACTGAAGATGGAACCGGTACAAGCTGGGATTATACCGATTCCTACGCATACAGAAATCTTGATATTACCAATCCTAATGCAACTTTTACACTATCTGAATGGACAATCGCTGGTGCAGATGTATTGGATGGTATGAGTTCTGATTTATCATCATTCCTAACACCAGGTTACAGAGCATTGAGTGGTGAAAACGATATTATCTCTTTTACAATACCACAGGAAACAGGTCCGGCTAACATAAATTCTACTAGTCACACTATTGATATTGAAGTTTCAGCTGTAGCTGATGTTTCCAACCTAACACCTACAATTGGGATTTCAACTTCTGCCAGTATAAACCCTCCAGGTGGAGAAGCTCAGGATTTTACAACTCCTTTCACTTATACTGTGACTGCTCAAAATGGAGATCCTCAGGATTGGATTGTTACAGTTACACAAGCATCGGGAGCCAGTTCAGAGGCAGACATATTAACATTTACATTACCAGAGCAAACAGCTCCGGCTAATATAAATGCAACAAACCAAACGGTTGAAATTGGTGTTCCTTTCGGAACAGATGTAACATCATTAACTCCAAGTATTACTGTATCTCCGGGAGCTCTAATAACACCAATGAGTGGTACAGCGCAAGATTTCAGCAATCCTTTTGATTATACAGTAATTGCTGAAGATGGTGCAACATATCTGGTTTGGACAGTTACAGTGATTATAGGAGCAAGTACAGAAAACGACATTCTTACTTTTACTATACCTGAGCAAACAGGATCAGCATCCATCGATGCAACAAATCATACAGTAGATATTGAAGTTGCCAATGGATCTAACCTTGCTTCGTTAACACCAAGTATTACAATATCGGCAGATGCATCAATTAATCCAGCCAGTGGTACAAGTCAGGACTTTACCAATCCTTTTAC
>PKSZ01000001.1 GCA_002869425.1 Marinilabiliales bacterium | reverse complement strand
TCGCCCTAACCTCTTGATATATATAGTGTAGAGATCCAGAATCAAACTGAGGACACGAATGTTTATAGTCCAAAAACCTGATAAATTAAGATTGTACCAACCAGCGGCCCTAAAGTTGTACCTAATGAATTCAACCCTTGTGCCAAATTCAACCTACCCGAAGCCGATTTAGGATCGCCAAGTATTGCTGCATAAGGATTCGAACATATCTGCAACAAAGTAACCCCTGTAGCCAAAATAAACAAAGAAGCGAGAAACGCTCCATAAGACTCAAGCTCAGCAGCACCAAAAAAACTTACACTGCCAATTCCACAAATAATAAGACTTATCATCATTCCATTATTGTAGCCAACTCTATTTATCGGATCCCTGCCCGAGATAGATGAGATCAGAAAATATATAAGCGAGATGATAAAAAATGCTCCGAAAAATGCCATTTGCACCATTGACCGCTGAGTCGGAGACAAATCGAAAATACCCCTAAAAGTATTCACGAGAATATCGTTCATTACAGTTATAAAGCCCCACATAAAGAAGAGACTAGCCAGAACTGCAAATGATTTTTTGTAAGACTTACTATTCATCAACTAAATCGTTTTAATAAACACTAATTCCTATTATTTATAGGGTTTCTGCAATTTAATGATTTTTCTACATGTAAATATAATTAGGATTCCTGAATTTTTAACTAAACAAAGAAAACATTTGTGGAATTGTTCAGCATTTTTTGCTCTATTAAAATACAAGATTAAAAAATAATCATTAAATTACAGAACTATAAGAAAAACCTAAAGCGATAATATAATGGCTCAGAAAAAATAAACCAATCAACGAATTAAAAACAGTCTTGAAATACATATTGAAAATGTAATTTCAGGAAAAAGACGTTTTGAAAATGTTTTTCAATCGGTATCCAGGATGATTCTGGATGGTCCGGACAAAATTGAAAAAGTTACAGTAAACGGAAGAAGCACGTACGATTTCAAGGTGTTCAGGCAAGGAAAAAAACATATCATCGGTATGTATGATGAAATCAACAGCTTTGTTTCTTTCGTCAAAGACGCTGCAGAAGGAGGTTCTTCTGCTGAAATGGCATTCGTGTTAATTGGCGAACCGGGTAATGGTAAAACTTTCTTTGTTGATTATCTTGGAAAGATTTACAGGGAGTTTATCAGTCTTCCTGAAAACAGGAGATATACCTTCCGCTTCAAAAACCTGGACAAAGTAGGCAATTACGGTAAATTAACCACTATTGAATCTCAAACATTTGAAGACCCTATGATTCTGGCAATGAATCTTTATGAGTCAAAAGAAGACAACATTAAGTTCATAAAAAGTCTTGGCGCAAAAGAAAAGGACATTGAGAAATTCTACAAAGCCTACAGGCCTTTAGGTGCCTGCTCCTATTTCATTCTGCAGGAAATCATGGACCTTGTTGATGGTGACCCCAAAAAAGCCATGGATTATATTGACGTAATACCTGTTCCTATTAGCGAATCAAGAGGAACATTAACCGGGAAGTATGCTGCAAAAGACAAAATCACTTCTTCTGCTGTTGATTTACTTGGAGAAGAATCGATTTCCAGGCTATTACACATTACAGACACCAATAATCCTTATCGCTTTGATTTAAGAAGAGGAGCTCTTGCCAGAGTTGCTGGTGGTGGAATTCACTTTGCTGATGAAATTTTCAAGAATAAAAAAGACCTGGTGCAGGTTTATCTTGGCGTAATCCAGAACAGAACAGTTGAAATAGAAGGTTATAAATGGCCTCTTGACACTTTAATTATCGCAACCAGTAACAACTCTGAGTTTTCTCGTTTCCTTGAAGAAAAAGAACAAGCACCAATTGTTGACAGATGCCGCCTGACGTATATGTCGCACAATACTAACTACAGGCTGCAACAGCAACTTACAGGTTTTTCTATTGGTAGTTTCGACAAAACAACCTTTACAGGAGAAAAACTTCATATTGATCCGAACCTGAATTTTGCAATTTCTGTATCAGTAGTTTTGAGCCGTATGCCGTCTTCTGATAAGCTTACACCAATTGAAATGATGAAACTTTCAGCAGGTGAAGTTGCCGGTGAAAAAAGTATTAAAACCCTTTCAGAAGTTATTGACGAACTAAACCGCGACCCGGATGTAACAAAGCGTTTCGGACAAAAAGGTCTGGGACACAGAAACCTGGGTAGAGCCATCCAGATTTTGCTTGAAAAATCAGAAACACAAGAAGGTAAATGCATGTATGCCGGTGACATTTTTAATGCCGTAGAAAGTGTGATTCTTGACTATGTACAGGAGCCAAACGACAGAACCAAATACCTGAATGATTTAAAAACTGCAAAAGGCCTACATCGCAAAAATATAATGACAACCATATTCAATGCATACATGGACGAACCCAATGCAGTTGAAAAAGATGTTATGAATTATGTGAATATGATTATTGGTATTGATGCTAAAAATCTTGGGCCCGATAAAATATGGACATACAAAGATCCACAAACGGGC
>PKSZ01000155.1 GCA_002869425.1 Marinilabiliales bacterium | reverse complement strand
TTTCTCTTGCCAATGCTCATCCAGCAAAGAAGGTTGAGATTAGCTGGAATAAAGAAAAGAGTGAGCTTACGATTATAGCAGAACATCCGGTAAAAGATGTAAAAACTCACTTTATTGATGAGATAGTAATTGAAGTGAACGGTGAAGAGGTGGCTAAAATTGAAGTTAAAGAACAGACAGGAAAAGAACAAGAAAAGCTGGTCAAAAGCCTTGAAAACATAAAATCGGGTGACGTAATTAAAGTTACTACCTCCTGCAATAAATTTGGAAAAAAATCTGCAGAAATTACAATTGAATAGCTAGATGTCTGTTTTTACTGTAATGTAGCCGGGTGATTTTACATTCTTACCTCCAATATTTAAAGTAGGTTTTACTTTCAGTGTAATTCTGGTGGGAGCAGAAGCAATACCTGCGTAGCTGGATGCGATTTTCATTATGCTTTTCCCCGTTTCACCTGAGAATACATCTTTAAGGTTTAGTTCCACTCTTATGGGAAGTATAGCTTTGTTCAGGGATTCTATTTCCACTCGTTTAGAACTTACACCTTCTGCTATTTGTTTATTGTCGATGTAGGCAATCCACAATACCTGGTTGAGAGAGGCTTTTCTTTTATTCGGGTTGTCTATTTCAATGTTGGCAGTAAAGCGCATGGGGAATTCGTCGCCTGCAACAGCAGCAGCTAATCTTCCAGCATCAGCAAAACCCAAATCAGTCAGGCTTCCAATGCTGCTAACGTCAATACCTGCTAATTTGATGTTTTTTATTGAATGCAATGTGTATTCGCAATCGGATAGTCTTGAAGTTTGAAGCAGCTGAGCACAGGAAACAAGGCTCAATAATGCTATAATGAATGTAAGCTTAGTCAGAATAATTCTCATACTGCATTTTTCATCTAAAATAGGATTAATACCAGATAATTAAAAGAATTATTTCTCAAATTCAATCAAATATTTTCTTTCAATATAGCATTTCCTGATTTTTCAGTATGTCATTATTTCAATTGCTGCACATCATTGAATCTTAGTTGGAGATACTTCAATTTTCTTTTTGCTGGCACTTTATTTCTCCAACTTTCTGAAAATGATTTTGTGTGATATTTATACTGGTAGGTGCACTTTCCGTATTGCTAATTACCTAGTTCTTCATCCAGCTTATCATCAAATCTGAAGTTGTGTACCTGCCATACTGAATCGGGTTTGTAAAGTGTGAATTTGAACAAGATGGGTTGTCTTGAATACTTAACTATGTATGTTGATTCGATAAAGCATTCTCCAAGCCATTTCTCAGAAACCAATTCTTTACCATGATAATCCCCAATAATAGGCAGTGCTTTGTTGAAACTTTCTTTTATTTTTTGTGTAAGAGGATCAGTTTTTTTTATCCAGGGATTGGTTTCGAATATATATTCTATCGCTTCGTCTGAATTCTTTGTTTCATATAGTTCAAAAAATGTATCGATTATTTCCTGATACGTAACCTGACTGAAAACATGAAATGAAATCAAAAGAAAAAGTGAAAGAAGCAGTGATTTAGACATTCATCAATTTGTTTAGATTTTCTGTAAATATTATATCCTCAAAGTATGGGTTGAAATTGTTGTTCTTTACGATTGATCCTGTTTTACAATTAAAATAACCTTTAACATACGCAGGAGGTAAAGTATATACTTCTTCATCGTTGTCGTCAAGATAAATATCTTTTATTGAAAATAATTGTTCTACAGATACATGACTGTTTTTTATCTGGTTTAGCTTTACAATATACTTATCCATTAGAGCTTTAGAAATACTCAATACAACAGTGAAATTCCCATATATCTCTCTTAGATTGTGCCAATATTGAAGATGTACAGGATCCTTAGAAACGGTGTCTGTTGTTTTTTGAAGGCTATCAACAAACTCAAATCCTTCATTCATGATAATATCTGCGATTCTTTCTGTTTTTGTGCGATGAGAATAATTAATTAATTCATCGTTTTCAGGAATCATGAAGTCAATAAATTTTTGGTCTAATGTCATTCTTTTAAACGATTAAAGTTTAAAGATAAAAACTTTTTCAATTGTATCATGAACCATCATACTATGTTTGACAATCAAATTTCATACATTTGTTTAAAATAGTTAGTAGGATTCTCTTTTAGTTTAGAAAAATGTACAGGAATATTTTGTTTTTGATTTGCTTTCTTTTTTTGTTTGGGAAAGCTGACGCTCAGAAAGTTTTTACATCAGAGGATGTTGATAGTTTAAAACAACATATCCAGCAGGCTATGGTTGATTGGAAAATACCAGGGCTTGCAATTGGAATTGTTCAGGATGGAAAAGTTGTTATGGCCGAAGGCTTTGGAGTGTGTAAATTGGGAGAAGATCAAAAAGTAGATGCCAATACAATGTTTGGTATCGCTTCCAATACAAAAGCATTTACTGCATCAGCCCTGGGTTTGCTTGTAAATGAAGGGAAATTGTCATGGGATGACAGGGTAGTTGATTATTTGCCGTATTTCGAACTTTATGATCCGTATGT
>PKSZ01000089.1 GCA_002869425.1 Marinilabiliales bacterium | reverse complement strand
TTGTAAGATGTGTAGATGCATGAATCTTCATGCTTTTAAAATATTTTGTCAGGATATAAAAAAGCCCCATATCCTGAATAATAATACCATCAAGTTTCGTATTTACGAGTTTATTCAAGAGTTTAAAGAGTGCAGGTATCTCACTGTCAACAATAAGGATATTTAGCGTTAAGAAAACTTCACAATTATGATGATGCGCAAGTCTTATTACGCCCAGTAATTCTTCAAAACTGATATTTGTTGCCCTGTTTCTTGCATTAAACCTGTTCAAACCACAGTAAACCGCATCAGCACCTGCTAAAATTGCAGCTTTTATCGAGTCAATGTCTCCTCCGGGAGCAAGAATGTGATTGGATTTATTCATATTTCATATCCTTAATGCAAGCATTACAATAAGATCATCAATATACCAAATAATAGATCAGTTTCATATTTTATAATTTACCTTCTTTAAATATTGTTCATACTTTTACTAAAGAATTATAATGAGTATTCGTCTGGTTAAATAACATATATTGATAATATAGGAATAATATGATTTGTAATTAAAAGCTTTAATGCATATTTGTGAAGAATAATAACGTAAAATTACAATGAATAATCAGGCTATACTTGAGGAACAAAATATAAAACTTCCGGAGGTTAAATTTTCAGAAGCCCAGACTATTTACAAAGCATTTAAAGAAAGGGCATCCAAACGGAATATGACTGAAAAGGAATTCACCTTACAGGAAATTTCAAATATAATGTGGGCTGCCTGTGGTATAAACAGGGACAATGGGAGAAGCACTGCTCCTTTGCTCTGGGAACACCATTTATATATTGCGAACCGGCATGGAATTCATAAATATGATGCCCAAAATAATCAATTGAATAAAGTCCTGGAAGAAGATATCCGAGCTAAAATGGCATTTCAGGATTTTGTACAGAAAGCTCCAATAATTATAATACTTGCGGTAAACACTAATGATATGTCCAATGATTGGCTGGATCGACTGGGAGGAAAAGACTTTTATGCTGCAAATCAAACCAGTGTTGTATCTCAAAATATCTACCTCTGCGCTGCTGCAATGGATATTTCAACGGTTGCAATGACATATTATGACAAGAAGTTTGTAGATGATAAATTAGGATTTACTGAAGGAATGCATTCATATATTATTCACCCTATTGGGCATGGTAAGTAATTGTGAAATGTAATGTTAATTGAATACATCTCAATATGTTTTCATTTATAAAGTGAATCGTTTGCATTCAAACTAAAGGTTTCAATACCCCTGCTAATTATTCTAAATCAACTGATGAAAGTTCTATTCCTGCATACTTCAAAACAAAACCTATTTAAAACATAGAAAGTAAAAGCAATTAAGTACAGTATTAGCCAGAAAACACTTTTCATATTAACCAATTGAAGTGTACAGTATCTTCATTTCTTCTTTTAATATCTGGTTAACTATAAGAAAATCATTAAAATACTTTTTAAGATGTTAAAAAATCTATGCATATTTGTATAAAGTTTTATACTAATTTATTCACAAATAAACATTAAAACCACAATCAAAATGAAAAAACTAACAACTCTAATCCTTATTGCTTTATCTCTTGTTTTCATTGTATCTTGTAACAAAGAAGAAGAAGGAGATTCACCAGTTCTGACATTAAACGGTCCGAGTGAAGATTTTTGTTGGACTCCTGGTCCTTACGATGATCCCGGTGCAACTGCATCAGATACTGAAGATGGAGATTTAACCAGTCAAATTGAAGTTAATTCCGACATTGATTATTCTATGCCAGGTATTAACTGGTCTTTCCTATATTCTGTTAAAGATAGTTATGGTAATGAAGCCGGAGCACAGAGGGTTGTTAAACTGGTAAAAATGGATGGTGCATATGCGGACAACAACTGGAATAATTCTACTTGTGACGGTGGTTATGGAGCATTCGATACACTCACGTTTAATGGTCACCAAAGTGTTACTTTCACAAGTTTCGGACATTATGAAAACACTCCTGTTGAGGCCACCATACAAGGCGACACTATAATTACAATATCAGAACAATCCTTTAATGGTATAACTTTCTCTGGTTCAGGAACAATCGAGTACAATCTTAATGGATCGGGAAATCTAATATTCATGTACATGGATGTAGTAAAGACAGACGGTTCCGGTACAACTAACTGCACATACAACATCTCTAAAGACGGAGGAGTTTAGTAGTAGAATTAAATGCTAATGAAACTTATAAGGTTTCATCCAAAAACAATATGCAAAGCAGCAATCAAATTGGTTGTTGCTTTTCTTTTTTCACTACTCTGCTTCTCAAAAAGCATTAAAACCATTCAAACGACCAAAACATAGAATGCAAGTAACCTAAAGTAGGTTATTCTTTTGCTTAGGGCTAATATCGCAATGCAATCCTATCGCGGCAATCACAAAAATTACCGGGACCCATTTGGCGAAGAGTGCGTAAACAATCACCATTGTTTGAGGAGGAACGACGAGTTTTGGTGATTGTAGCAA
>PKSZ01000525.1 GCA_002869425.1 Marinilabiliales bacterium | reverse complement strand
TGGGAGGAAGAGCTTGTGTTATGTGTAATTACATAATGGAAGGTTTGGCAAAAGAGGGTTATGCCATCACAATGATTTCAACCAATTTTAAAGGACTTAATGAGTTTGAGCGTATAAGGGATGTTGAAATATACAGGCTTTCATCAAAAAGAAAAAAGTCACATCAGTCAAATATTAGAGAAATACGGAATTGGGTGAAGCATGCCAAACAATTTCTTGATGCTTATTTAACATACAATAGCTACAGTATTTGCATTGCCAATTTTTTAATACCAGGAGGTATTGTTGCCAGGTATTTGCAGGAAGAGTATAATATACCCTATTATATAATCTATCATGCGCACGATATTCCGATTCCTAAGATCTCAAGAATGTATCTTTATCATTATTTGAATAGAAAAAAGATCAGGGAGATATGTGAACATTCCAAGCAAAATGTTTTTATGTCAGGAGATTTGAAAAAAATGGCAGATACATTTTTGGGACAAGAACTTGCATCCAAAAGTATGCTAATACCTAAAGGAATGGATCCTGAAAATATTCCTTTTGACAACATACCCGGACATACCTTCAGGATAATGTTTGTGGGAAGGCTTATTAGACAACATGATCCTCATACCTTAATTAGAGCAATGAGGGTATTTAATAGAAAAGATGTTTGGGCAATGGCTTTGCTGTTTGGTGATGGATCAATGAAACGAAAATGTATTGAGCTTATCGGTGAATATGATCTGACAGAATATGTGTACATGGAAGGAAAGGTTGACAGAGAAGATGTTATTACTGAATATATGTATTCAGCTGTTGCAGTAGTGCCCTCTTTAAGAGAAGGAATTTCTCTTGCAGTGCTTGAAGCAGTAATGAGTGGATGTTATTTAATAACAACAGAAAGTGAGCATTATAAAGATTTGATAATACCAGGTATAAATGGTGATTTTTATCCTATTGGGGATCATAAAAAGCTTGAAAGGTTACTGGTAAATCAATATCATAGATACATGACTGGCTATAAGGTTCCGGAACATCTGGTGGAACGGTATAGGAAGAAATTTAATATCATCAATACACAAAGGGAATATCATAAATTAACTTCTTCAATTCTTTCATGATAGAACCTTCTTATTTGTTAAATATCTTTTTCACAATTAATACTAAATCCAAAACCAAAACTCTACTCTTCTTTAAAGTGTAGCTCAGTTCTGTGCTTAATCTTGCAATAAAAATTGGAAACAGAACAACGAAAATTGATAGCAGGTAAAGAAATGTAGCATCCTGAATACACAAATAAATCAAACTGATCAGGGGAAGCCAGGCTTCATAAAAATTATCCAGAAAATGCAAAAACTTTTTTAGAAAGTATCTTCTTTGTAATAATAAGAGCTTCCATATGCTTAATATAAAGACCTGATAAATTAAAAAGATTCCAAGTGCAATGAGAAACATGTTTCGTTCTGTCAATTGCGAAAAAAACAAAGCAATGAAAATTAATTCAATGGGAATGATAATGCTATTAATCATTTTAATGAGCCGTAATGGACCATAAAATGAGGTTAGAGATTGTGATCCATTCTTTTTATACTTTTGCCGGTTTGTAATCTGATGAACCAGTGTGTTACGAATTCCTTTTATTGTACCCCATGTTGCAATTAATGAGATATTCAACAGAGAGATTGCATTCAAGTTACTTTTCATGGATAGGACAAACGCAATGATATAGAAAATTACTCCATTTGAGAATACATAAAGGATGAATGATAAAAACTTATTGCGCTTCAATCGAATGGGCTCTACTGAATGTAGTATTAACATAATAACCTGAAAAATAAACAGACCAATAAGGAATATGGAATTGGTTATAAAAACAAATAGAATACAGGCTGCAATTATGGGAAGTAGCAGGAGAATAATTCTGTTTACTTGTTGGAGAATCTCAATTTTGTTCTTTTTCCCTACTTCTTTATCATCTTTAATATCTGTGATCTCTTTTAATGTGTAGCTGAAAATAGTTGTGAATAAGATACAGAGAAAGAACAATAAAAATTCAGCATAATTCATTTCGGGAATGTGCTGATTGTTAATGACCCCAATAAAGTAAAACCCCAAAGTAGGCGGAATTATCTTTGTCCACCAATCATTAATCTTTATATATTCCAACCGTTTCATTAAATACAGCTCCTTATATGGGTAAGGTACGATAAGTTGTTACGTACATTTTCTCTTTTACGATCAAGCTTCTATTTTGTTCAGATATATGCTTTTTATTTGAATGTTATGCAATACCCTAAGTGAGATTGCTTCAAACAGAATTTCTAATACTGTATGGAAAGTGGATTATTTCCTAATCATGATATTAGGAAATAATAGGTATCGTTATTGGTTCTTTATGAATATACTTTCGAAATATGGAATAGGAAGATAAGGATAGAGACAAAAAAAACGGAGCCGAAGCTCCGTTTTTGCTTAGCGGCGATAATTATCAGTTTTTGGTCTTGCTTTTTTTACAACAATTGTGCTTTCCTGGA
>PKSZ01000690.1 GCA_002869425.1 Marinilabiliales bacterium | reverse complement strand
TGAAAAAATGATTCTCATCATAAAAAAAGTACTAAGAGTTACTGGATTAGGTTTTATCCTAGGCGGCTTATCCACTAAGCAGGCAATAGGGCATGTAAGAATCTTCACACCTAACTCACTCAAACAGTTGATAAATAAAAATGGCGGAAAACTGATTTCCCTTTGTTACTCAAAACCATATTTTACCAATATTTTTGTTGTAGTTGAAAAAGATTCTTAGTTACAGTATTTTATATATTCTTGAGTGGCAAGCGGATGACTACTACTCTTAAGTTTCTTCCATATTTCACATGCTTTCACAAAATTTCCTGACAGGTAATATGATACTGCTGCATTATGCATAGCATCTGCAAATCCAGGCTTTCTCTTCAATACTTCATCATAACACAATATTGCATTATCGTACTCTTGCATATTTCTATGACAATTTCCCAGATTATAATAGACAAAAAACTTATCGAATCCGAGCTGTATCGATTTTTTATAATCTTGTATTGCACCAAAATAATCCATTATCGTATCACTGGCCTTCACGGTTCCCCTATTATAATAATAAACCCCATTGCCAGTGTTGTTTCGTATTTTTTGATCAAATGTTTCTAGTTTCTTTTTATACGTATCAAGCTTATACATTGCCTGTGCCCGGTTATAAAAAACAGAAGGTTCCCGGAAGCTCTTATCAAGAGCAATATTATAATCGGTGAATGCCTGTAAATATTTTAATTTTTCCAGCTCTGCGTCAGCCCTATAGGCATATGCCAATCCTTTGGATGGATACTTTTCTATCACATCTGAAAACAAAGTAATTCCGTTTTTCCAAACAGATACCCGATTGAATGTCTTTACTGAAAAAGAAATTAGCATAGCAATTCCGATAAGGATTCCAAGGGGTTTTGCAAACAATGAAAAACGCCCCCCTGATTTTTCCAAATCAACAATAAAAAATGCCATCAACAATAACAGTCCAAAATACGAAGCATAAGTATAACGTTCCACAACCAGGACAAAGCCAATCGGTTTAAATTGCAAACCCGGTGCTATCATAAATGTAAAAATCAAGAAGGAAGCAATCTGCTCTCTTCGATACTTTTTCCTTGAAAGGATTATGATGAGTACAACCAATATAAGGAATGGCGCAACATAATAAGTCCAGGGGAACGAACTTTCTGCATCCGGCAAATAGTGTACTGAGCTTATGTTAACAGGAAAAATGAATTTAACAATATAAGTGGCAAAAGCATATGCTACCATTAAAAACCTCTCCAACAAAGTATAATCAATCTTGGAATTCATACTCCCAAAATCAAGGCTTGATAAAACAGCAACCCAGCCTGCAACAATTGAAAACAATAATAGAAAGGCAATCTCAAAATAAAACTGTCCTCCCCTTCGTCTGTACATAATGCCCAATGCAAATGCAACCAAAGGAAAGCTTACAGCCATAGATTTTGAAAGTAATGCCAATAAAAAAACAAGCAATACCAATAAAAAACTCATCAAACGACAACCTCCTTCTATATGCCTTATATACAACAACATTGCAAGCAAATAAAACAAAGAAAACATCAATTGATTGGTTGCAGAAATCCACAATACTGCCTCTGACATCATTGGGTGGACTGCAAACACTGAAGCTAAAAGGCCAGCAATAAGCGGACGTTTCAAAATTCGTTTTGCAATCAAGAATACCAATATTACACATAACAAGTGCAACAATATACTCAGCATATGAAATGCCATCGCATTATGTCCAAACAAATTGTAAGCTACAGCATAAACCAACAAAGTAACAGGCTGGTAGTGGGCCATATGCTGGGTTGTAAAAATGGCCTGTAAATTTTCCGCAGAAAAATCTTTTATCTTATCATTCTTAGTTATATAGTACTGATCGTCCCAATTGGTCAGAATCTCATTGTTTACAGATTGAAAATAAACCAATACCACCAGAATTAATGGTATGGCAAGCAGAATCCAGCTCCTTTTCTTAAGAAATTGTATCATTTACAATATGATTCAAGTTTTTCTTTTGCGCTAAGCATACCCAAATCCACTGTTTTTTGCCAGTCCTTACAAGCCAGATCTTTCTGATCAGACTGATAATAAACATCTGCTCTTTTATTGTATAGACGGGCATAAGTATCGTTGAACTTAATGGCCAATGTTAGATCATTGATAGAGCCCGTAGTGTCTTCCATCAATAACTTGAGGTTTGCCCTATTGTATAAACATTCTGAAAAATTAGGATACATCCTCATCGTACTGTTGTAATCTTCAAGTGCTCCCTGATAATCGCCCAAATATCTTTTACATAGTGCCCTTCCATGATATGAATTGAAGTTTTCCATAATTTCAAGCGATTCATCAAAATACTCAATGGCCTCCTCATATCTTTTCAAATCGTACAAAGCTAAACCAACACTCTGATAACCATAATAATGATCTGGTGTTTTGTCTAACAAATCTGTATAAAGGGTAAGACTATCTTTCCATTGGGATGCCCTTATAGTTGTTGCTGTAGATAAGTACC
>PKSZ01000057.1 GCA_002869425.1 Marinilabiliales bacterium | reverse complement strand
GGGTACAAAATCCGTGGGCATTGCCGGATGTGGTGGGTTAGGTTCAAATTGTGCTGTTGCTCTTGCAAGGGTAGGAGTAGGGCATTTGATAATTGCAGATTTTGATGTAATTGTGGAAAGCAACCTGAACAGACAATACTTTTTTATGGATCAGTTGGGAAGAAAAAAGGTTGATGCACTTAAAGAAAATTTACTGAGAATAAATCCGGAAATAAAAATAGATGCTGTTGATATTAAGCTTAATGCAGCAGATATTGTTCGTTTGTTTGATAAAGTTGATGTGTTGGTTGAAGCCTTTGATAGGGCAGATATGAAGCAAATGTTAATTGAAGCAATGCTTGAGAATTTGCCGGATATTCCTTTGGTTAGTGGTATTGGAATGGCTGGTTGGGGAAATAGTAATACCATCAAATCAGAAAAATACGACAATATTTATATTTGTGGAGATGGAATATCTGAGGTTTCAGATAATTTTCCTCCTTTGGCACCTCGTGTTGGAATTGTTTCGAATATGCAGGCAAATACAGTATTGGAAATATTGATGAACAAAAAGTAATAGGATTATGAAAATAATATTGAACAACAGGGATGAGGTTATTGATAGGGATGAGCTAACTGTTCAGGAATTACTGGATGTTAAAAAATTTGTATTTAAAATGTTGGTTATAAAAATAAATGGTAAATTGGTAAAGAAACCAGATTACGATACTGCAAAAATTAAAGATGGTGACAATGTAACTGTACTCCATCTGGTTAGCGGCGGTTGATGGTTAATTATTTATTAGAATTTGTACAATGAAGCTAATTTTTTCGGCACCACAGGCAACGTTTATCCACAATCTTAAAAATATTCTGGATACCTATAATATTGATACCAAAATATTGGGTGAACATCGATCTATTGGAGTGGGTGACTTACCACCAGTTCAGTGTTGGATCGAATTGTGGGTGCTTGATGACAAAAAAGAATCCAGTGCAATGGAAATTATTCATCAGGCAATTTTGGGTTCGCCAGAGGAAGGTGAAATGTGGACATGTAATGATTGTGGTGAGAAAATAGAACCACAATTTACGCATTGTTGGAACTGCGGTGCAGAGAGATAAGAATAAGGAGTTTTAATTCTCTTTTTTTAATTACTTGCTTTTTTAAGTAAAATAAAACCAAGATGGCTACAGTTAAAGCTGTGAAAGTTTATAGTTCGAATTCAGGTATATATATAGCTTATCTTTTTAACATACTTTTTTATAGATAAAATAAGTAGAGCTGAATATGCGTTAATAGTAATATTATTAATTAATCTTTTAAATCATGGGAATAATTAATCTATTGTTTTTTATATCTGTATTTACTCTAAGTAGCCATCCCGAAAAAACGGAAGCAGATTTTCTTTATTTAAACTCTGAACAATTAAGTTCATTAGGACTTAACTTAACAAAAAAAGGTTTGTTTTATAAAAATCTTAATCCGAACCGGACTGAAAGTGAAGGGAGAAATCCTGGTTTAATGTTTTATTGTACTAAAGATAACTATTTGACAACAACTATCTTTGATGAATCTGAATCTAAAGACTTACCTTACAAAATGGGAAGTCTAAAAAAAATGAAAATGACAAATAATGATTTTTATCCTGTTTTAATAGGAGATACAAATGGAAATATGAGTCTGGAAAATAGAAATATTTATTCTGATCAAAAGCTTCTACCTGTTGCAATAAATTTGAATGGAACGATTAAGAATAGAAAAGATGTCATTATAGTTTGGTTTAAGCCTACGGAATCTATAAAACAAGCGCTTCCTGAAAACATTGAGATTGAAAGATACTTACAAGAAAGAAATAACTGATTAGTGTTCTTGGCGCATTTAAAAAAAAACAGGTGCTTCCTGCGAAGCACCTGTTTTCTTTTATTACAGGTTCTTAAGGAGGCCTGTCATATCGTTAAATTCATTGATCATGCTATCCCATTGCTCTGGTTGATTAAATAATTTTGGCCAGATTTCACGATCGTACCATAATTGATTTAAATCTTCAAGTTCTTTGGCTTGTTGTTCAATCCATGTGAAATACTTCAGGTTGTGAATTGCTTTCTGATCTTCGTAGGTCAATTCTTTCATGTGGTCGCAAGTGGTTCCAAACATGCATTTTTCCATGTCACGTGCTGCCTGAAGCTGGTTGTAAGAACCTCTTTCTGTATTCAATTCGTCAATTCTTGAATTGTACATTTCTGCTGAGTCGGTAGCTATTGTTACAATAACATCGTCTGAATTTAATTCATAATACTTTGCAGTTTTGATGGCTGAAAGTAAATTGCCAATTCCTGAGATACCTATTAGCTCTAACTGATCAATTGTTTTTTGGTCAACGCCCATTTCTTTCAGGTATTTGTGTCCGTCTTTTTCGTTGAACAGGCGAAGTAAACGCATACAGTCTTCATCGTCGATTGCTGTAACTGCATTGGTATTTTTTACATTATGAATCCATGGTACGTGCTTGTCGCCAATACCTTCGATTCTGTGACCACCAAAACCGTT
>PKSZ01000582.1 GCA_002869425.1 Marinilabiliales bacterium | reverse complement strand
AATAATAAAATTGTAAAAGAAGTGTATACTCAGGAGGAGGATGGTGGATATGAAGTAACTTTGGATAAGGGAGAAAGTTATGAGATATATGCAACTGCAAAGGGATTGATTATGAAAGAACCTATAGAAATCAAAAATCTATCTGTTCCTACAATAATTGATCAACCTATGAAAATGGAAGAATTAAAAAAAGATGTGAGTGTAGTGCTAAACAATATTTATTTTGACTTCAATTCCGCTGCGTTAAAAGAAGAAAGCTTTACTTCCTTGCAACAAATTGTATATTTATTAACAGAAAATACAGATGTTAAGGTCGAAATTTCAGCACATACTGACAATGTTGGTGAACCGGCTTACAATTTGGAATTATCACAAGAAAGAGCAAACTCTGTAGTTCATTATCTAATTGATAATGGTATTAAGCAAACAGCACTTGTAGCAAAAGGTTATGGAGAAACCAAGCCTCTAGTACCAAATGATACAGATGATAATAGAGCAAAAAACCGACGGGTAGAATTTAGGGTGATCAAATTCTTATAGCGTTACTTCCCATAATACATAAATGGTGCCCAGAACATAGGGCTTTTCCAGAATATTCCGGCTTCACCTTTAATGAATTTTCTTTTCACTTCATTTATGGAAATATTGTAATTGAAGTCATTGGTTTTCAGTGCTTCATAAAATAGTTTCATAAATTCGGCAGAAGCTTCGTCATCAACTTCCCATTGAGAAATAGTAATTCCGTTTGCTCCAGCTCCTATGAATGCCTGAGAAAGTCCAACAGTTCCTTCTCCACTGTAGATTTTTCCTGCTCCGGTTTCGCAGGCAGATAGATTAATTAGATCAGCTTGAATGGATAAATCTGCAATTTCATCAATTCGCAGATATCCATCTTCCCCGTTAACCAGTTCTTTAGTTTGATACATGACCAATCCTGAGAGCAAAGGAATTTCATTTACAGACAAGCCATGAGTTGAAAAATGCAAAATGCGATATTTCTTAAGATTATCTTTTGATGAGTAGTATTTGATTCGACCTTCACTTGCTCTTGAATTGGTTATAGTGTCAGAATTTGGAAAAATCTCTTTGATTCTTTTTACTTCTGCAACACTTCCCGGAATATTGTTTAACTGATCTAGGCCAAGATTTTGATAGATATCCCTAAGAGGTTGTTGATCTTTGGATAGCCTGTTTGCAAGTTTTCCGATGGAGCTCACCTGATCTTTGTTGATTTCATATTCAGGTAGTTTAGTGTCGGCTGCCATTTTAAAATTAGACACACCAATGGCTAGCACATCCTTTTCATAACTTTCGTATGCCCTTTCTTTCAAAATTTTGTAAATGGACAATGAATGAATATAACCGATGTTATAGGTGTCTACAAGAAATTTTCCTTGATCATCAATGAGTGTTTCAAAAGGTAGGCGGCTCAGAACACCATCAGGTACAACAATCAGATTTTTCGTTTCAGGTCCAATATACTTTTCAATGGGTTTTATAAGTAATTGATACAATTCCTGAGATAGCTTTTTAACTTGATCTTTATTATTCATTTCAGGTCGGGAAAGCAATTCTATATAAGTTAAAACAAAACTGTCGAATAATTTTTTCTGCATGCTCACGCTTAGCTTGTATGTGCCTTCAGATTTAATAAATTGCGTTACTTCAAGTAGTTCTACTTTGTTAAATTCACTTATAACGTTACTTCTAACATCAACATCTTTAAGAAATTCAGCAATGAGATCCTTTTTACTTTTAAGTATGGCACCCGTTTCTTCACTCTTAGTAATAGCCATACTTGTTAAAGTTGGATTATCCATAGTGCCATATACAATGGCCGTTGTATGTTCTGGCAGGTTTTGTTGAGCAACATTAAGGCCGGTTATCTCTACTTTATTGTTTTTACTAAGTACTTCCAATAAAGACTTAGACCTGCTTAATTCATTGTAAATTAACGCCTTATTAATGTCATTGTTCTTTATATGGCAAAGAACAATACTCTCATACACCTGAATTTGACTTGCTAAGAAATCTCTACGAATATCTCCTACAGCTGTTTTTCGAAGTTTTTCAAATACATCAACAGCTTCTTCTAAATGACTTAATGCTGTATTAATATCTCCAAGTTCCATTTTGGTAATTCCCAAGTGATAGGAACTCTCTGCTATTCCCTTTTTCTCATTTAAGTCTCGTCTTGTTGTTAAAGCATTTTCAAATAACTCTGCCGCTTGTTTATGATTTTTCTGAATAAAATTCAAGGATCCCATGTTGTCAAGAACTGAAGCGAGACCAGAAAGGTCTTTCATTTCTTTATATAGAGCTTCGGCTTCTTTATACTGTTTTAATGCCAAATCATATTTACCATATGAAAAGTATACTGATGCCAGATTCGAGAACAAATGTGCTTTATTTCTTCTATCTGATATCTCTGAGTAAATCCCTAATGCAGTATTGTATTTCTCAATGGCTTTTTCATATTGAGCCCATGAAACATATACATCTGCAATATTATTAAGTCTTTGAGCAATTT
>PKSZ01000620.1 GCA_002869425.1 Marinilabiliales bacterium | reverse complement strand
TACATCAAACTTTGATTCAGGTTGACATCATATGCCATGCTATTACTTTTAAAAACGACTGGTTTATTTAATACAATATCGTTTTCAACATAGAATCCAGCATTAACCAAACCACTATCGGGCACTTCAATGGAAAAGTGTTCAACACATCCAGAACCATCATTAACTTGTAATTCATAAATACCCGGCAACAAATTATCAACCTTTGTGGTATACTCACGCAAAGCTTCATCCTGCCATATATAAGTATAATCCTCGTCACCTCCTTCCGCACTTACTTCTATAGAACCAGTTGGATTTCCACAAACTGCAGCTTTTACATTTTGCACAAGTGTAATACCACTATTTTTATAAAAATTAATCTGCACTTCATCAGAGTTGGTCTGATTAAAAGCCTTTTGCGTCCAGGTGAATTCATAAATACCTGGTTCATCCACAATCACAGTTGCATTTGGATCTCGTGCTGCATCGGTATAAACATCTGAAATAAAATGAACTTTATCATTATCTGCTGACCACAAGCCATCAAAATCCTTCACATTTGAACTTGCATGGAGCTTACAACTTAAACCACATAATTTAGCATCCTTGCCAGCATCAACAATTAGTTCATTAAGATTAATATCATTTGCTTGCTTACCCTTTTGTGCTTTAGCAGCTTCCTCAGGAACGGATATATCAGAGGTTTCATGAGCCTGTGTATCCTCTTTAACTTCATCCTGGAAATTTTCTGTTTTTACTGCAGTAATAAGCTTACTGTTAAATTCTTCAGCATTTGAGGGGACAACAATCTTGTTTTCAACCGGAATCAAACTTTCGGCTTTGGTATTTTGTTTCTCGCTATTAAGCATCCACACACTGGCAATACCTGCCAATACAACAACAAAAATACCAATTCCCCAAAATATTCCCTTACCTCCATTACCTGTGGGTATTGAATTGCTTTGGTAGGAATTTTTAATACGGTTCAGCACCTCATCGGGTGGCTTCTGCTCGTATTTTCCAAGAGCATCCTTAAAAACTCTGTCTAAATTATCAAACTGCTGGCTCATGATATAAATTTTTTACTGCTAATTGTAACTGTTTTCTTGCCTTGGCTAACTGCGTTTTTGATGTGCTTTCTGTCACATCAAGCATTTGAGCAATTTCCTGATGTTTATACCCTTCAATAACATAAAGGTTAAAAACCATCCTGTATCCTTCAGGAAGATTTTGCACCAGTTCCATCAACTCTCCTGCTGACAATTCTGATAATGCGTCCTGCTTGCTTTCAAGAGGAATTTCAGCTGTTTCTTTAGAATCGAGATCCTGCTCAACCCTAATGCTCTTTTTCCTATAATTGTTAATGGCTGTATTCACCATTAATCGACGCATCCAACCATCAAAAGAACCTTCAAATCTAAATTTTTTTAAGTTGCCAAGAACTTTAATAAAGCCATCGTGTAACAAATCTTCAGCTTCCATTCTATTGCCCGCATAACGCAAACATATTCCAAACATCCTCGATGAAAACATATGGTATAATGCATCCAGAGAACCTGCCTCCTTCCTGATGCATGCCATTACCAATTTTTTCTCGTTATCCATTTTCACGAATGACCTTTACTAAACAGACAAATGAGTCCAACAAATAGTTGTCTTAAAAACGATTTTTTACTCTGATATTTTCACAACCTTAATACTAGTATTCCGATTTTTGGCTGAATATACATTAATAAAATAGATTCCATCCGGTATGTTACTCATATTCAACCGCCCTCTATAATCAGAAAAATGAATACTCCTAAGATCATTACCAGTTAAAGACAAGAGCTTTACTTCATTTTCCTGAGATTCAAAATTAAAATTCAGATAATCTTTCACAGGAACCGGATAAACTGTACAAATCGCCTTATTATCCAAACATTTTCTTTCTGTAAGATTAAGCGAAAAAAGATCATCAAGAGAAAATGCAACTGAATCGAGTATATACGCCGGGTCTGTACCATTATGCACAGCCAAATTTAACACTCGTTGCGACGGTATTACCTGCATAAATTGAATATTTGACCAACCAGCATTGGAATAATCCCGCATGATTGACCAGTTTTTTTCCACAGAAATAGCTTTCCCATTTCCAATTCCATTAATAACACCATTGTATCGACTGCAAAAATGCATATGGTTGTTTCTTGCAATTTCATAATTGGCTGCATACAGGTTTTGACCATGAATACTATCCGGATATTCAACTGATCTGTATGTGTGATATGGCATGCTACTTGCCAGTTCAGCAACCAAAGCTGTAACGCTATCAGCAGCAGAAACCATTGGTGATAAAGCAGTAACAATATACCCGTCGGCATAACCTGTATTATTATCATTCAGCACCGCCCTAACATCATTAACATCAGTCTGAAAATCACCATTATAGTCATATTGCTCTAGCGCTTTACGGATTGATATCCAAATGGGCTCATACCCCATTCCCAATGAAGCTGTTCCATAAAAATCTGAAAGATTGTGCTGAAAAACTGACAATCCTTCCTCGTTCACGCCTGATAAAGCAGAAATCTGACC
>PKSZ01000335.1 GCA_002869425.1 Marinilabiliales bacterium | reverse complement strand
TTCTTATGGTGTCCCGGCTGTAATTTCCGAGTCCACTATAATTAAAGAATGCTCTTTTTGCATCAAATCCTATTTTCATTCTAAACAGCTACATTGAATTCTCTGAGGGCATCGTTAAGTGAAGTTTTTAAATCGGTCGATGCTTTTCTTTTTCCAATAATAAGAGCACAGGGAACCTGATAATCTCCTGCAGGAAATTTTTTGGTGTATGCACCGGGAATTACCACAGAACGATCTGGTATTCTACCTTCAATTTCTAAAGGATCATTTCCTGTAACGTCAATAACTTTTGTGGTTTTTGTAATTACCACATTGGCGCCTAAAACAACTTCCTTTCCCAGATGGACACCCTCAACAACTATACATCGGGAGCCAATAAAGCAGTTATCTTCAATGATAACGGGTGAAGCTTGCACAGGCTCCAGAACTCCACCAATACCAACACCTCCGCTTAAATGTACATTTTTCCCAATTTGGGCACAAGAACCAACAGTTGCCCATGTATCTACCATTGTACCTGAATCTACATATGCCCCGATATTAACATATGATGGCATCATGATTACCCCTTTGGCAACATAAGAACCGTACCTGGCAATTGCGTGAGGTACAACCCTTACACCAAGTTCTTCATAATTCTGTTTAAGGTCAATCTTATCATGAAATTCAAATATGCCTTGCTTTATGGATTTCATTTTTTGTATAGGGAAATAAAGAATTACTGCTTTCTTTATCCATTCGTTTACGATCCATTTTTCATCTTTGGTCTCAGCTACTCTCAGATTACCATTATCCAGGAGTTCAATAACAGTTTTGATTGCTTTTTGAGTTTCTTCCGCATCAAGCTGATTGCGGTTACTCCATGCTTTTTCTATAGTGTTTTTTAAACTGCTCAAATTTGTGTCCATTGTACTAAGTTCTAACATATACCTGAACGACCAAATTAGGTAAATATTGGTGAAATTCATATCTTAGAGGAAATTTTATTTATGTCACCGCGACCTAAAAGAAGCAGAAGAATAGGTTTTCATCCAATTATTCGAGGATTGAAACCCATAGGGGTTCCTTTCAAAAAAGATGATTTTATTTCGCTGCATTATGAGGAATTTGAAGCCATTCGGCTTGCAGATTATGAAAATCTTCCTCAGGTTGAAGCTGCCAAAAGAATGAACATCTCAAGACCCACATTTACACGAATTTATGATAGTGCAAGGAAAAAGATGGCTCGTTCATTGATTGAAGGTCAGGGGGTTAGTATCTTGGGTGGAGATGTATATTTTGATAAAATTTGGTATCGTTGTAATTCCTGTAACCAGGTATTTGAAGTTGAGAAAGGCGAGGTTCAGTTTTGTATTGAATGTAAATCTGAAGATATTGAAAATATTAATCAGAGTCTTTCAGAATGGCAGCAACATAAACAGGACTGCGTTGATCATTCCATTGAACTGAACAAGTATTGCTTGTGTGTGGATTGCTATTATAAGAAGAATGGCCAGGGCAAATGTGGTAATCCAAGTTGCTCCTGATTTTTTATACAAATAATTATTACGGATTCCGGTTTGGGCGGTTTGTATTTTTGTGCAAGATTGATCCATTTGAAGATTTGATGCAGTTCAAAATTTCCATTAAAGAAGATATTATTTGTGCTATGGAGTCTTATGTTTATAGCATTTCTCAGGAAACTTTTATAGTTTTAAAGAACAATCATTATAAATCTGGTTTGTTTCAATTCATTTAAAATGGCCGTTGTTGCATATCTTCTGGAAGATCAGTTAGAAAGTGTAAAGCTTTACGATTTTATTATTCAGCACAAAATAGAGTTGAATATTGTTTGGGTTGAAAAGGATTTTGAACATTCCGGGTTTGTATTGCCAGGAGTTATGAAGGATGAGGTTGTTTATACAGGTAATGATATCTACGCACTTTTTGCAGATTTATACAATGCTTTTTAACTTTAGATAAAAACAAACAAAATGAAAAGACTTATATTTCTTGTGATTATTGTCATTATATCACAATTTTCCTGGGCAGGAAAGGGGGAAATTAATTTTGTAGAAACTACGGTTGACTTACAAAAAGATGGAAAGGCTTTGGTTGTTTATACCGTTCAGTGGAAGGTGATATCAGGAGAAATGCATGGTTTTTATTTCAGTGGAAACGATAAACTAACACCAGATTTTTTGCATGATAGCTGTTATGCAGTTGATACATATGGTGAAAAATATGGTCTGGATATCCAGAAGGTTGGGGCAGACAAGTGGGATATTATCTTAGCAGAGGGAAAAGGAATATCCTGGGGTAGTATAACGTATGTTTTTGCCTTTGTGGCAGATTTTCATAAAGCAGGATATGTAGATAAAACCATTCGAAGTGATAGCACAAAGCTTGTTGTATTTAATTGGAGCCCTGTGCAATGGGATGAGGCTAGTTCTCAGGATCATTACACTTTACAGCTTGTTTTGCCGGGACAGGTACCAGATACGGATAGCTTAAGAAATTATGTATATGAAAATCAGCTTGTGTTGACTGAAAAGTTTGTAAATCAAAAATTTAAAATAGACTACAG
>PKSZ01000333.1 GCA_002869425.1 Marinilabiliales bacterium | reverse complement strand
TATCTTTAGTCTTTTCTGGACTTGTATTTAATATTTCTTTTGCATCGTCCCATTTACCGTATTCAAAAAGAAGTTTTGCAAGCATAATATGAGCCTGAGGATTCTTTGATTTCTTCAATTTAGCAATTGCTGAATCGGGCATGGCTATATCTACATATGCTTTAGCAATATTGATATAACCTGGATTGTTTTGTGAAAACAGTGTGATATTGATGGATACTAAAAAAAGAAGAAAGAGTGTTTTTAACATTATTCTTGTTGCTTCACGGGATGTGTCAATACTTCAATAAAGCCTGTAATGATTCTGGGTTCTATTCCGGTTAACCTGTGTTCGTATACATCACAAATGTAAAAGTAGACTCCGCTTGTTACAGGTGCGTTATTTTCCTGGTGTCTGCCATCCCAGTTGATATCCGGATCGTCAGTTCTGAAAACAAGCTGCCCCCAGCGATTGAATATTTTCATATCTACTTTTTCAACAAAGTAATATGGTCCGGGTTTGTATATATCATTGATGCCATCACCATTGGGTGTGAAAATGTTGGGAAGTTCATAATATTCACAATAGTCAATACATTTTTTTATTCCAGCGCTTTCATTACCGAATGAGTCTATAGCTGTAATCATATAACATCCTGCCATACTTGATTGTGGAAAATGAACGTACTGAGTATTGGTTGCCGGGCGAATGGTATCAATTACCATTAAATCGTTTTGAAGTGTTGGGCTGTACCAGATATAATACTCAACAACATCATCTGAACAGCTGTTGTTAGGATTTGTCCATTGTAAAATATTTCTTCTTAAGCTATCGCAATCGCTGGTTACATTTAACTGTGGAGGACAGCTGGGAACTGTATCCTGAGGTGTACCACATGTAATCTGCGAGTAGTTAATGATAGGGTTTACTACTTGGTCAATATTATAACCACCTGTTGATTTTACCCTATAACAATATTCACTACCGTTTATTAAATCGTAATCTGTATAATAAGTTGTATCAGAGTAACCTATGGAATCAAATTGCAGTGTAATATTATTTTTTCTGTATACTGTATACCTTTCGTTTTTCCAGGGAACATTTTTATCTATGATAAGATTTAAACTATTATCCATTTCTTCAGTTTTAATGAAGACCGATGAAGCAACCTGAGGTGAACCAATTAGAAAGCGACCTTGTGGTCCGTCATTGTAAAATTCGATCTTATAGGAATAAGGATAATCTTCAGTATTTAATAATGAATCGTAATAAATAGTATCGTTGATATTATCCAACGAATCAATCAAAGAAAGATTGGTTCCCCAATGATCATTTGATCTATAAATAAGATACTTATAAGGACCTGCAGCCAGAACACTGTCAAAATCAATGGGCTTGGACCATTCCAAATCAATGGAGCCATGCGTTGTGCTGCTGGAATCTACACTTACTTTGGTAATAATTGGAATACCTCTGATCAGTTCAGTACAAAGCTCGTTTGAAGATTGACTTTTTGCCTTATCCGGGAAGAATGCAACAATCCTATAACAGTATTCATATCCTTGCATCAGCCCCAAACCTCCGTTGTCATCTGTGAAAATAGTATCTGACCAGTTTGTTGTTCTTCCAATGTATTGATATCCCGTATAAGGTGGAACGCCGGTTTCGCAATGCCCTAAATCATAAGGGTAAGGTCCTGTTTTTCTGTAAACTTCATATCCATTAACGTTGGAACAGCTACTTGGCGACCAGCTTAATTTTACACTGTTATTGGTTGGTTCTGCCGTATGAAGATTTGGAGCAGGGCATATTACTTGTATTTTTACACTTTCCAAATCTACTAAGTCCAGATCATCATCGCTGTCTTGAGCTTTAAAAACAACCTGATATGGCTGCTGCCTGATGTGTAGACAATTGGTGTTCCACATAAACTGAGCTTTTGCAGATCCTGGAAAGGATTGCGTTTGAACAAAATCCGCCGGACTTTCATCCATCGAAATTGGCCCGCCCCATGCAGTTAGAGTGATCATATCTCCATCTGTATCAGTTGCTGTCACTTCTATATGCAGAGTAGAATCGGCAATTACACACGTATCTATAATTGTAGGAATATCAGGAGGATGATTTTCATCTTCGTATACTTCAATTTGCATATCCCGTACAATTTCTCCTATTTTAATATCATCCCGCCATTCTTCAATGATAATGGCAACATTATAAATTCCTTCATGAATTGGAGTATTCCATATTAAATCACCTGTGTATTCGTCAACTACGATTGAATCACTTGCAGGGGGAAGCATATAACCATCAATTTCTTCGCCATCAAAACCCAGGCAAACCGAAAGTTTATAGGCAAGACTGTCTCCATCCGGATCATAAGCAGCTGGATTGTGTATAAATATTTTATCTTTTGCTGCCCTGTCAATAGGTGGGTTTAGGAGGATAGGCGTACTATTGCTTCCTAATTGAGGATTGATCATCAATGTTGTTTTGATGGTAAAAGGAACATTTACGGAACCAGGAATATTTTCTACACCTTCATTCCTGTTGATATCCATCATTACAATCTCGTATACACCAGCTC
>PKSZ01000267.1 GCA_002869425.1 Marinilabiliales bacterium | reverse complement strand
TTGATAAAGATATTGACAAAAAAAATCCCAGAACTGCTGTCAGAGAAATTCCAAGTGGGATTATCAAAAGTTCCAATGCTCTTATTTTTGTTGCTATCAACTCCATTCTTTTCGTTGTAGCTGCAGGACTTATTAACTGGCTGGTATTTGCTTTATCGCCCATTGCTCTATTGGTAGTTCTGGGTTATAGTTTCACCAAACGCTTTACAGCGCTATGCCATTTTATTCTGGGCTTAGGATTATCTCTAGCACCTATTGGTGCATATCTTTCTGTAACAGGTCATTTTGACGTGCTTCCGATTTTACTTTCCATTGCTGTGCTAACCTGGACAGCTGGTTTCGATATCATATATGCCCTACAGGATTATTCTTTTGATAATCATCAAAAATTAAAATCAATTCCAGTTAGATTAGGTCAAAAAGGAGCTCTTACTATATCCGTTTTATCACATACAATTACTGCCATACTAATCTTTGTAGTTGTTTACTTTTCTGCACAAGGAATTCTGGCATGGATTGGCGCCGGAATATTTTTTATTTTATTGATATATCAGCACTTAATTGTAAAACCCAACGATTTGTCGAAAGTAAACATGGCTTTCTTTACATTAAACGGGATAGCGAGCATTGTTTTTGCAGCTTTTCTCATCACCGACATGTACTTTAAAATATGATGAGTATAACAGTGTGTAATCTGAAATAATCATTTTGTTATGGATTGAATATTGTTTTTCTTTGTTCAATAAATTCTAATAAATGGCACTCAATTATATCTGGATAGCGTTTTTCATTATTGCCTTTCTGGTAGCTTTGTTCAGATTGATTGGTTTTTATTTCCGTGATTTTTTCGCTGATAGTCTGGGAATTATATTTGATAAAGCTGATGCTGAAGTTTTTAGCAAGATCATTCAAAGCATCTTTGATATGGCTGAAACCAGTGTTACAATATCAATTTATCTAATTGGTATCATGACTCTCTGGCTGGGAATTATGAAAATTGGGGAAAGAGGTGGTGCAATTAACTTATTTTCCAGAGCATTTTCTCCATTTTTTAAAAAACTATTTCCGGAAATCCCCGACAATCATCCTGCAATGGGTTCAATGGTAATGAACTTTGCTGCCAATATGTTGGGATTAGATAATGCAGCTACTCCATTGGGACTAAAAGCGATGAATGAACTTCAAAGCTTTAACAATAAAAAGGATACAGCATCCAATGCCCAGATCATGTTTCTGGTTCTAAATACTTCGGGACTTACAATTGTTCCGATTTCAGTTTTAGCCTTACGCGCTGCAGCTGGTGCAGAAAATCCGGCAGATGTATTTGTTCCCATTCTTTTGGCAACATATTTTGCAACCATTATTGGACTGGTTACTGTTGCAATCAGACAGAAAATAAATCTGCTAAATAAAGTTGTACTGGCATATCTTGGAGGAATAAGCCTATTCGTTGCCGGAACAATCTTATACATTACAAACCTGGATCCGGAAAAAATAAGCATGGTTTCAAGTCTTGCTGGTAATTTTATTCTTTTTGCCATTATTATTTTCTTCCTGTTTCTTGGTATTCGAAAAAATATTAATCTCTATGAGACATTTATCGAAGGCGCCAAAGATGGTTTTAAAATTGCAATTCAAATAATCCCCTATCTTGTTGCAATGCTCGTTGCAATTGGAATTTTCAGAGCATCGGGTGCAATGGAGTTATTAATTGGAGGCATAAAAAGCCTGGTTAACCTCATCGGCTTCAATACCGACTTTGTTGATGCTCTACCTACTGCCATTATGAAACCCCTTAGTGGAAGCGGCGCTCGTGGAATGATGGTTGAAACAATGTCAACCTTTGGCCCCGATTCTTTTGTTGCAAAACTTGCTGCTACATTTCAGGGATCAACGGAAACAACCTTTTATACAATAGCTGTTTATTACGGTGCTGTTAATATCAAAAAAACCAGATATACGGTAACTGCAGGTTTAATTGCAGATTTTGCAGGAATTATTGCTGCAATTTTTATCGCATACCTTTTCTTCCACTAAGCTTCATTTGGCTCTCATATCCTTATATTTAAATCACCTACTACAAAGCCTTGATTTTCAGCGTACTTACAAATTAAACAAAACGAAACATTTTCATGCATAGTACGTAGAAAAGAGTAGTTTGGTAAAACAAACCTTCTATGACCCTAAATAAAACGCTTTTGAACGACAAATATTTCTTGATATGAAAAAATTTATCATACTAACAATTGCCATTATTTCAACCACTTTTTTCTCATACAGTCAAACTGGAACAGATTTCTGGCTTGCACCTCCTGAAATAACCTACGACCACAACAGCCCCGGAGGAGAACCCATTTACCTCATGATTTCATGCATGGATCAGGATGCTGTAGTTACCATCGAACAACCGGCAAATCCCGGTTTTAATGGCGGAACACCTATTACAATAAATATTACAGCAAATAGTTCTCATAGAGAAGATTTAACGCCTTACATTAATGACCTTGAAACCAAGCCAACAGATGCAGTTCTTAATACAGGTCTTCATGTTAGTTCAACAGAAGATATTTCTGTCTATTATGAAATTGCAAACACCAACAATACAGATATTTATGCCTTAAAAGGAGCCAATGGTCTGGGAACTGAATTCTATATTCCCATGAACAATTATAGCGGTTTCTATAACCATACATTTGCCACCAACCCAGCTTATGCATCATTTGATATTGTTGCTACTGAAGATAACACAACCATAATGATATATACCAGGCATGATGTAGATGGACATAATGCGCTGGAACCTTTTACTATAACACTGGACAGGGGACAAACGTACTCCTGCGGATGGACCGGAGCCAATTATACAGATCCTTCCACACACCCTACTGGGGCGGTGGTTTTATCAGACAAGCCAGTTGGTGTTTCATGGAAAGATGACTCATGCCATAATCCTTCTGGTGGTTGTTATGATCTTATGGGTGACCAAATTGTTCCGGTTGAAATTGTTGGTAAAGAATATATTGCGGTAAAAGGGCAATTAAATGAGCCCAATGGTGACGAAAGTGTTTTCGTAACAGCAATACAAAACAATACTAAAATTTACACGGATGGTAGTACTACAGAATTAACAACTTTATTTGCAGGCCAAACTTACCGAATTGACGTTGACAACCCCACACTTTATGTTGAAGCAAGTAAGCCTGTATATCTTACTCATGTTACAGGATTTGGCTGCGAAGAAGGTGTTGCATTACTACCTCCTCTGAATTGTGCTGGATCGGAACAGGTTAGTTTTGTTCGATCATCTACAGAAGAGTTTTTCCTCACACTTCTGGTAAAAAATGGACATCAATCGGATTTTGTAATTACCGGACCCGGTACAGCTACAATTGACCCCACTGCTTTTAATGCTGTGGCAGGAACCAATAACGAATGGGTTTCTGCTATTATTCAATTTGACGGAACAGAAATACCTGACAATCAAGCACATTTAATAACCAACACCAGTGATGTTTTCTCAATGGGTATTATCAATGGAGGATCAAGCTCTGGTTGCAGATATGGCTATTTTTCAGAATTTGTTGCAGAAATAACCGTAGATGCTGGGGCTAACCAAATCGTTTGCGCAAATGATACTGTTCATCTTAATGGTGCAATTGGCGGTGGTGCTACTACAGGTATTTGGACAACCAACGGAACTGGTTCATTTGATCCGGATCCATCTTCTCTTTCTGTAGACTATATTCCCAGCCTTACAGATGTAACCGGCTCTATTAAATTCTGGCTAACATCTACAGGTATGTGTAGTCCACAAACAGATAGTATTACGGTTACCTTTACTCCAGCTCCTGATGTATTTGCCGGTGATGATCAAACAATTGGGGAAAACAACCCTGACGTGCAACTTGCTGGCACAATAACTGTAGCTACAGGCGGACAATGGTCCAACGGAAATGGATCATTCTCACCGGATGAATTAGATCTTAATGCTATCTACACGCCAACAGCTGCTGAACTTTCTGCAGGATCATTCACACTTATACTCACCTCTACAGGAAATGGTATTTGTTATGCAGAAACGGATGAAATTCTGGTAAATGTTGATCCCGCACCAGGAGTTTCAGCAGGAGCAGATCAAACATTATGTGCCAACAATCCAGATGCAACATTATCAGGTACGATCACAAATGCTAGCGGAGGCATATGGTCTGGAGGTTCTGGAATTTACAATCCAAACAATACAGCTTTAAACATAATATATACACCCACCGCAGCTGAAATAACTTCTGGTTCTGTTACGCTTACCCTAACAACAACAGGTAATGGTGCAAACAATCCTGAAAGCAGTGATGTTACAATATTTTTCACCAACACGCCAACCGCCAATACAGGAACAGATCAAACAGCATGTGCCAACAATGCAGACATCAGTCTAAATGGCTCTGTAACAGTTGCCACAGGTGGTCAATGGATTGGAGGATTTGGAACTTTTAATCCAAACAGAAATACACTCAATGCTGTATATACTCCCACAGCTGCCGAAATTGCTTCCGGAGGAATCAGTCTAACCCTGGAAACAACAGGAAACGGAACTTGTCTGGCAGTACAAGATAATATCAATATTGGTTTCAATCTTGCTCCCAGTGTGAACGCTGGTGCAGATCAATCGGTTTGCAGTAACAATGCTACAACTTCATTAACTGGTACAATTACTGATGGTGCATCTATGGGAATCTGGTCAGGGTGGGCTGGTACTTTTTCTCCATCCAATACAGATTTGAATGCCACCTATACTCCCACTGCAGCAGAAATAAGTACTGGAAGTGTCTCATTAACACTAACCTCAACAGACAATGGTAACTGTTTAGCTGAAAATGATGTTACGGATATTTCTTTTACTGCAGCACCAGTTGTAAGCGCAGGATCAGACAAAACCGTTTGTGGCAACAACTCTGATGTTGTTCTAAATGGATCGGTCACCATTGCATCCGGAGGTCAATGGACTGGAGGAAATGGTATCTTTAACCCAAGTCAAAATGCCTTAAATGCTATATATTCACCTACTGCAGCAGAGATTGCATCAGGTACAGTAAATCTGGTATTAACATCTACTGGAAATGGAAATTGTAATGCAGAAAGTAGTAGCCTTTCAATCAACATTACTCCTATTCCAACTGCTGATGCAGGTGATAATCAAACTGTCTGTGCTAATAATCCAGAAGTTTCTTTAGATGGTTCTGTAACGATTGCAACTGGAGGACAGTGGTCAGGTGGTCTCGGGAACTTTAATCCATCCCCAAATGATCTAAATGCTGTTTATACACCAACTGCAACTGAAATTGCAAATGGAACTGTATCCTTAACTCTCACAACTATAGGCAATGGAGATTGTAATCCAGTCTCCGATCAAATGACTGTAACCATCACACCAGCACCAACCATAGATGCTGGTCCAAATCAAACTGTTTGTGCAAATAATGCAGATGTAACACTTGCTGCAAGTTACACTCTTGCCTCAGGTATTCAATGGTCTGGAGGTCTAGGATCTTTCAATCCCTTATCAACAGATCCTTTAGCAGTCTATACACCCACTGCTGCAGAAATAGCTTCTGGTGCGATGAAATTATATGCAACAACAACAGGAAATGGTACTTGTCTGGCAGTAATTGACAGTATGAATATTACTTTCACAAATGCTCCAACAGCAAATGCAGGAACAGATGTAAGTGTTTGTGGAAACAATGCCGAGCTTAACTTAAACGGACAAGTTACAGTAGCTAGTGGTGGAATCTGGAGCGGAGGCACTGGTACTTTTAGTCCGAACAATACAAATCTAAGTGCATCATATACTCCGTCAGCTACAGAAATAGCCAATGGTGTAGCCAATCTAACCTTAACAACAACGGGAAATGGTACATGTAATGCTGTTTCTAACGATATTGTAATAACCATTACAGCGCCACCAACAGTCAATGCTGGAACAGATCAAACACTTTGTGCCAACAATGCTACAGCTACATTAAATGGATCAGTTAGTGTAGCAACGGGTGGACAGTGGTCTGGAGGATCCGGAACTTTTTCTCCAAACTCTACTTCCCTTGCTGCAGATTATACACCATCTGCATCCGAAATAACCAATGGGTCGGTAACCTTAACATTAACTTCTACAGGAAACGGAGGATGTCTTGCTGTTAGTGAAGATGTTATTCTTAATTTCTCATCTGCACCAATTGTAGATGCAGGTCTGGATGTTACGGTTGGTGGAAACAATTCTACAGCCTCACTCTCAGGTTCGGTTACAGTTGCTAGTGGAGGTGTTTGGAGTGGAGGTACTGGTACTTACGATCCAAACGCATCAAGTCTCTCAATCAATTATACGCCCAGCCCATCTGAAGTAAGTGCAGGGAATACAATGCTATATTTAACTTCAACAGGAAACGGAACTTGTAATGCAGTTATCGACAGTGTTAATGTTATTATTGAGCCAGCTCCAATAGTTGAAGCAGGAAATGATATTACAGCTTGTGAAAACAATCCGAATTTTTACTTAAACGGCTCAATATCAAATGCAGGAGGTGGCATATGGACAGGTGGTACTGGATCTTTTATTCCGGGAAATACAGATTTGAACGCAGAGTATATCCCAACACCTGCTGAGATATCATCCGGTCAGCTAAAACTTTATCTAACATCAACAGGAAATGGATCAAACACAGCTGTAACAGACAGCTTATCGATAACTTTCAATTCTGCTCCATCGGCATATGCAGGTAATGACCAGAATGTTTGTTCAAACAATGCAGATATCGTACTAACAGGATCAGTAACTTTGGCCAGTGGTGGTACTTGGTCTGGAGGTCTGGGTGTATTCAATCCTTCTGCAAACAATCTAACTACTCAATACTCTCCTACACAAACAGAAATTAACACTGGAAGTGTAAAATTAATACTTACTACTACAGGTAATGGTTCATGTCTTGCTGTTTCAGATACTATGCAAGTAATTTTTGATTCCTCACCAACTGTTGAAGCAGGACCCAATCAAACTTTATGTGCAAACAATTCAGTTGCTTCACTTAACGGATCTGTTACAATTGCTACAGGTGGTATATGGTCTGGAGGTTTGGGATCCTTCTCTCCTTCAAATAGTAGCTTAAATGCATCCTATACTCCTCATCCATTGGAAATTACAAACGGAAGTGTTACTTTAAAGCTTACATCCACAGGCAACGGAGATTGCAACCCGGTTACAGATAGTTTAACCTTATTCTTCACACCTGCTCCGACCATCAACGCAGGAGCAGATATATCTGCCTGTGAAAATAATAATACAGTAACACTTAGCGGCTCAGTGAATGGTGCATCAGGTATTATCTGGTCTGGAGGAACAGGTACATATAACCCGGATAATACTTCACAAATTACAACATATACACCAAGCTCAACAGAACTTGCCAATGGTAGCGCTACCCTAACAATAACAAGTACAGGTAATGGAACGTGTAACGCTGTTAATGATCAAATGACCATCACTTTTACTCCTTCCCCTAATGTTCAGGCTGGTTCTGATCAGATTGTTTGTGGAAACAATGCTTCAACCACTTTATCTGGAACAATTAGTGGCGCAGTTGGCGGTCAGTGGTCTGGCGGATCAGGAATCTTTTCTCCCTCATCTACTGATTTAAATGCCAGTTATACACCTTCTGCATCGGAAATCAGCAACGGTACTATAACCCTAACTTTGACAAGCACTGGCAACGGAAACTGTATTGCTGAAACAGACCAAATAGCAATAACCATAACTGAAACTCCAACAGTTGAAGCGGGTCCAAACCAAATTGTTTGTGCAAACAATTCAAATGTAGCGCTCGGAGCATCTTACACAGTAGCAAGTGGAGGATACTGGCATGGTGGAACCGGAACCTATAACCCGGTAAATACAGATCCAAATGCCATATATTCACCATCAGCATCAGAATTAGCTGCAGGCTCTGCTAAATTATACTTTACAACAAGTGGAAATGGTACATGTCTGGCAGTGACAGATAGTGTATTCCTTACCATTACACCTCCTCCAATCGTAGATGCGGGAGAAGATCTTTCAGCCTGTATGAATAATCCTACTGTTGTACTTTCGGGCAATGTTACCAATGCTACTGGAGGTCAATGGACAGGTGGTGCAGGAGTATTCAATCCAAATAATACAACATTAAATGCTAGTTATACACCAACCAGTGGAGAACTTGCATCAGGATCTGTAATTTTAACACTTACATCCATTGGAAATGGTAATTGCAATGCTGTTAGCGACAACATTATTATTACATACAATTCAGCTCCAAGTGTAAATGCAGGATCAGATCAGGTGATTTGCTCAAATAATGCAGACATACAATTAAACGGAATAGTAGCGCAGGCTTCTGGAGGAAGTTGGACAGGAGGATTGGGAATATTCACACCCGATAACAATACATTAAACACAATATATACCCCAACGGCAGGAGAAATAGCCGCAGGTTCATTATCCTTAATTCTTACATCTACTGGAAACGGAAACTGTCTGGCGGTAGCAGATACAATGGATATCTCATTTACCGAAGCACCTACAGCATTTGCAGGATCAGATCTCTTTTCCTGTGCAAACAACTCCAGTGTAGCCCTTAATGCCTCTGTAACAGTTGCTACCGGAGGTGTATGGTCAGGTGGACTAGGAACATATTCGCCAGACCCAACTTCATTAACAACAAGCTACATTCCCTCAGCATTAGAAATTGCCAATGGTGTTGCAAACTTAGTTTTAACAACAACAGGAAATGGAAATTGTTCACCAGTTACTGACAATATTTCTGTAACCATTACGCCTGCACCCATTGTTGATGCCGGCGATAATCAATCTTTATGCGCCAATAATGCTACCATTACACTAAATGGAAATATTACAGGAGCATCAGGAGGAATATGGTCTGGTGGATCAGGTATATTTAACCCGGGAAATACATCTCTGAATACCACTTACACGCCAACTCCTACTGAAATAGCAAATGGAAGTATCACGCTAACACTATCATCAACTGGGAATGGTGATTGTCTATCTGTAAGTGATGACGTAACAATTACTTTCACCAATGCACCAACAGCAAGTGCAGGCAATGACATTACTTTATGTTCTAACAATGCAGATGTTGATCTAAGCGGTGTAATAACCCTAGCAACAGGTGCAATTTGGTCAGGTGGTACCGGAACATATTCTCCAGATAACACCTCTTTAAACACAACCTACACGCCTTCTGCACAAGAACTCACACAAGGATGGGCGAATCTCACCTTAACAACAACAGGAAATGGAAACTGTTCAGCAGTTTCTGATAATATTCTGGTTTCTTTTACCTCAGCGCCATCTGTCGACGCAGGTACAGATCAAAGTGTTTGTGCTAATAATGCTGAATTATCCCTGACGGGCAATGTTTCAGTAGCTTCCGGCGGTACATGGTCAAGCTCAGGTAGCGGAAGTTTTGCTCCATCCAATACATCATTAATAACGCATTACATACCAAGTGCTACAGATATATCAAATGGTCAGGTTGTATTAACTTTATCCAGTACAGGAAATGGTAATTGTATTGCTGAGAATGATCAGATGACAGCCATTTTTACTGCTTCACCTCAGGTAAATGCAGGAAGTGATCAAACTGTTTGTCCTGACAACCTTAATATTCAATTAAACGGAAGTATTTCTGGTGGAACAAACACAGGAATCTGGAATACAACAGGATCGGGTTCATTTATACCTAGTGCAATTGCATTAAATGCTACATACGTAGCCAGTTCCGCGGACTCATCAAATCAAGGTGCTTTACTATACCTTACATCTACCAATAATGGGACATGTTTGCCAGTTTATGATTCAATGCAGGTTAATATTTTCCCTGCAGGAACAGCTGATGCAGGAAGTAATATTACACTATGTTCAAATAATGGAACAGTTTCACTAAATGGAAATGTAGGAGGAGGAGCATCAGGAGGACAATGGTTAACCAGTGGTAGTGGAACCTTCTCTCCAAACAATACAAATTTAAATGCCAATTATATCCCAAGCGCTTATGATACAAGTAATGGCTCTGTTACATTAACACTTCAGGCCAACAGTTGTAATACTGCAGAAGATCAAATTACAGTTACTTATACTACAGCACCATACATAAATGCAGGCGATGATATTTTTGTATGTTTGAACAACCCGGATGCTCAACTTAATGGACAGGTAACAATAGCTTCCGGAGGAATTTGGAGTGGCGGAAATGGTAATTTTACTTCTGGCAATACGGACCTAAATGCCATTTATACACCATCAGCTTCTGAGATAAGCAGTGGTTATGCCCAGTTAATACTTACCTCAACAGGAAACGGAGATTGTATAGAAGTAAAAGATACAGTGGATATCTATATTACTCCACCACCTACTGTCAATGCTGGTCCGAATTTAAGTGTTTGTGCAAATAATGCTGAAATAAATCTTAATGGCTCTGTCAGTGGTGGATCAACAACAGGTCAGTGGAGTACCAGCGGCACAGGATCTTTTTCTCCTGACGCAAGTAGCCTGAATGCAATTTATATCCCTAGCAATGGTGATATAACTGACGGCTCAGTCACTCTTACTTTAACTTCAACCAACAATAATGGCTGCTCACCTGTCGACGACAACCTTTTAGTAAGCTTTACTCCTGCTCCTACTGCCAATGCGGGTGCAGATGTTACAGCATGTTCCAACAACGTATTGGTGCCTTTAAATGGTGCTATTACTGTTGTTTCAGGAGGAATCTGGTCTAGTTCAGGGTCTGGGTCATTTGTCCCGGGTAATACCAGTTTATCAGCTACATATATTCCGAGCCTACAAGATACTGCACTTGGAGAAGTTACACTCACTCTAACTACAACAGGTAATGGAAACTGTGTTGCTGAAAGCGATGAAATGGTAATTACCATGACTGATGCGCCGAATGTTAATGCAGGTAATGATATAATCACTTGTGTGGATGACCTTGAAGTTTCTTTATACGGATCTGTTTCTGGAGCAACGACAACAGGAATCTGGACAACAACAGGTAATGGAACATTCCTTCCAAATAATACAAGTCTTATAACCAATTACCAGGCAAGCTCTCTGGATTCAATTCAAGGCAATGTAACATTCTATCTTACTTCAACCAACAACGGCAATTGTATTGAAGTTACAGATACACTACAATTAAACATATCCCCTGCAGGGGTTGCTAACGCTGGAATTGATCAAACGGTTTGTGCTAATAATCCACAAGTTGCTCTTAATGGATTTATTACTGGTGGTGCGAGTGAAGGAATTTGGACAACATCAGGCTCTGGAACCTTTATTCCCAACAATACAACGCTAAATGCAAGTTACCAACCAAGTGCCGTTGATACTTCGCTGGGATCCGTAACACTTACTTTAGCTGCAACAAACAGTTGTAATTCAGCTGAAGACAATATGCAAGTTAGCTTCAGCCCTGCTCCCGCAGCACATGCAGGATCAGATATTACAGTTTGTGGTAATAATGCCAATGTTAACCTATCCGGCTCTGTAGAAATTGCTTCAGGCGGAAGCTGGTCATCCTCTGGCACAGGAACTTTTGTTCCAAACAATACAAGCTTATCTCCAGCGTATATACCAAGTAATGCTGATTTAGACAACGGTTCTGTTATTATCACTTTAAGCACAACAGGAAACGGAAATTGCATTTCAGAATCTGATAATCTACAGCTAAACATCTCACCAGCACCTCAGGTATTTCCGGGCCCTGATCAAACAGTCTGTGAAGGAAGCACGATGACTCAACTGATGGGATTGATTTCAGGTTCTACCATTACAGGTGAATGGACAACTTCAGGTACAGGAACATTTATTCCTGGAAATACTGTCCTTAATGCTTATTATGAATTTAGCGCAGCTGATTCAGCAGCTGGTTTTGTTGATCTCACTCTTACATCAACCAATAACGGCAATTGCAATGCAGTAAGCGATAATCTAAACATTACATTTGGTGATGCTCCGTTCGTATATGCCGGAACAGATCAAACCATTTGTGGAAATAGTTTACAAGCCAATTTAAATGGTATTGTTTCTGGTGGTTCCTCAACAGGACAGTGGTCCACACAAGGTTCAGGTTACTTCTATCCTTCAAATACAAGCCTGTCTCCAACCTATTACTTTTCAACGGCAGACTCCATATCCGGCCATGTTCAATTAATTTTACAGTCAACAAACAATGGAACATGTCAGGCAGGAAAAGATACAGTATTAATTTTTGTCGAGCCCGTGCCTCAAATTGAAGCCGGATTAAATCAAACAGTTTGTGAAACAGATTCCGTTGTGCTTAATGCCAGCTTAATTCATGTTACAGGCATGCATTGGAGCACAAGTGGTTCAGGATTTTTCTCAAGTAATTCTTCAACCAATTCAGTGTATTACCCATCACTAAGTGATGTAATTTACGGTGAAATTTATATATATGCTCAAAGCACAGGTTCTGCAAGCTGTAATGCTGTTACAGATTCTTTGAAAATAAGCTTTCAACCTGTTGGATTGGTTGAGGCAGGACCAGACCAATCGGTATGCAAAAATAATCCGGTGGTCTCTTTAAATGGGCAGATTTCTGATGGTGCCAGTCAGGGAATATGGACAAGCACAGGAAGTGGAATTTTCTCACCTAATGCAACAGTTCTTGACGCAAGTTACACTCCAAGTCCAACTGATACAACACAGGACAATATTGTTCTTACATTAACAGCCACCAATAGTTGCAATTATGTGGCCGACAGTATGGTGATTACATTTACAGAACCACCTACCGTCAATGCAGGATTGGATGTTACTGTTTGTGCCAACAATTCTGATGTTAATCTAAATGGAAATATTAGTATTGCAAGCGGAGGAATCTGGTCTAGTTCGGGAGATGGTGTATTTATCCCATCTACTACAAGTTTAAATACAGTTTACACTCCTGGGAACAATGATATAGATAACGGTTCAGCATATCTCTACCTAACCAGTCTGGGTAATGGCAATTGTAATGCAGTTACGGATGTTGTTCATATCACAATTACCGATGCCCCAATAGCAAATGCGGGTCCTGATCAACAAGTATGTTCAACCAGTACGATGACACAATTAATTGGCTCTGTATCAGGAAATACATCAACTGGTGCATGGTCGACACTGGGCAGTGGTACTTTTGCTCCGAACAATACCAATCTGGGCGCATATTACCAGTTCAGTTCAGCAGATGTTACTTCAGGAAATGTTGAAATCGTACTAACAACAACCAATAACGGACTATGCTATGCAGTTACAGATACAGTAAACATAAACTTTGGCAGTACAGTTTATGCCTACGCAGGTGAAGATTTACAGGTTTGTGCAGATGATATGCAAGCGGATCTGAATGGTACTGTTTCTGGTGGTTCAACAACTGGAATTTGGAGTACAAGTGGTACAGGGGAGTTTATACCCAATAATGAAACCATTGATGCAACTTACCAATTCAGCAATATTGACTCATTACTGGGTTCTGTTGAACTTGTTCTTACTTCAACAAATAATGGAGGTTGTATTGCTGGTACTGATACAGCAATCCTTAGCATTGAACAGGTGCCATTGCTGGATGCCGGTAGTAACAGAGTGGTTTGTGCCAATGAAACAGATATTCAGATAACAGCAGATTACCAGAATGCTTCAGGCTTAGAATGGAGTACATCAGGAGATGGTTACTTTGAACCGAACAATCATGCTACAACCATTACTTATGTATTTGGAATTCAAGATTTAAATAATGGAGATGTTTTTCTTTATGTTGAAACAGAAGGAAATGATGCCTGTGGAGCCGTAATTGATACAGTAAAAGTATCCATGATACCTGAAGGATATGTAAATGCGGGTAATGACATTGAAATATGCTCTAACAATACTGAAATACAGCTAAGTGGTAATCTTCTAGGTGGAGCCTCACAAGGAATTTGGACAAGTACTGGTAATGGCTCTTTCATTCCGGATGCCAATACGCTAAATGCTAAATATATTCCGTCCTCCCAGGATACATCCAATGGAGAATTAACACTTATTCTTACGGCTACAAATAGTTGCAACCTGGCACTGGATTCACTAATCATTTCTTTCACTCCGGCACCTACTATTTTTGCAGGAAACGACCAGACAGTTTGTGCAAACAACAATACACTTACACTGGAAGGTGAAGTTACCATTGCATCCGGAGCGCTCTGGAGTACCAGCGGAGATGGACAATTCTCTCCTGGTGGAGCTTCTCTGAATACATATTTTACACCAGGTTCCATTGATCTTGAAAACGGTGAAACAGAAATCTACCTGACAAGTACAGGAAATGGAACATGTATTCCGGTAGTAGATACTCTTAACGTAACCATAACTCCTTCTCCAATAGTAAATGCAGGTCCTGATCAAGTGGTTTGTTCAAGCAGCGCTTCCACAGAATTGATTGGCTCAGTTAGCGGAGGAAGCAGTACAGGAATTTGGACAATAACTTATGGTTCAGGTTCAATTGTAAGCACAACATCTCCACAAACAGAATATATATTCGGAACCAATGATACCATAAATGGATATGTTAACTTAGTTCTTTCTTCAACTGAAAATGGTAACTGTCTTGCTGAAAGTGATGCAATTACAATAACATTTGGTGATACACCATTTGTATATGCCGGTGAAGATCAAACAATATGTGCAAACAACAATGCATTGTTAGAAGCCACAATTTCCGGAGGTTCAACAACAGGTCAATGGAGCAGCTCTGGAACCGGAGTATTTACACCAGATAATGAAGATCTTAATGCCAACTATATCCCTAGTTCTGCAGACTCTATATACGGTGTAGTTGAACTGGTACTTTTCTCCACAAACAATGGAGATTGTCAAATGGGTACAGATACAGTTATTATTAGCATTGATCCTATTCCTGTTGTAAGCTCAGGTGGACCATATTATGCCTGCTCTATCAATGACTCCGTATATTTGGAGTGTAATATTGAAAACGCAGCTGAAGCATTCTGGTCTACAAACGGTTCAGGCCATTTTGTTCCCGATGAATACGAACTTGATGCTATATATATGCCTGGTGCAAACGATAGCTTACTGAGCAATATTGATATCTGGCTAACAAGCCTAGCAACAGATGCTTGCGCGCCGGTTTCAGATTCAACAACAATAGAAAAAATCACACCATTAATTCCCGACTTTTCATATTCTGCGACCTGCATAGGAGATATCATAACCTTTACAGATCAATCTGAAGTAATTGAAGGAAATATTATTTCCTGGGAGTGGGATTTTGGCAATGGCAATACTTCGAATGCGCCAACAGCCGGTTTTACTTATAACTCAACAGGCAACTATGATGTTAGCCTTACAGTAGAATCTAGTCTGGGCTGCAGTTTTGAGGTTACGAAAAATATTGAAGTTGTACCCTACCCTGTTGCAAGCTTTTCATACAATTCTGTATGTTATCTCGATTCAGTATCATTTATGGATGAATCAACAATAACAACAGGTAGTATAAACTCATGGACTTGGGTATATGGAGATGGAGACACCAGTTATGTACAAAATCCAAACCATCTCTACAACATAAATGGAAATTATAATGTATTACTTTCAGTAACCAGTAATGCAGGTTGTTCATCCGCAATTTCACAAACAATAAGTGTTTACAACGGACCTGAATCTGATTTTGAATTTGAATACGACTGTTCCGATCACAGTGTAAGCTTTACGGATGCCAGTTCATCAACTAATCTGGCAATAACAGAATGGAACTGGACATTTGGAGATGGAAGTACATCAACAGATCAGAACCCTATTCATGTATATGACTCAATTGGTGATTACTCAGTAATGTTGATTTCAGGAAATTCTGAGAATTGTGCTGATACAAGCACTGCAATAGTCTCAGTGGGATATAT
>PKSZ01000072.1 GCA_002869425.1 Marinilabiliales bacterium | reverse complement strand
AAATAGGTGGAAGAAGTACTGGAAAAAATTATAAAGGGATGTATTGCTAATAGGCCCAAAGCTCAAAAGCAATTGTTCGATATGTACCACAGAAAAATGTTTGGTATCTGTTTGCGGTACGCTAAAGATTATACAGAAGCTGAAGATATTGCACAGGAAGGATTTGTTAAAATATTCCGAAATGTTGCAAAATTTAAAGGAGAAGGTTCTTTTGAAAGCTGGATGAAAAGAATAATGATCAATACTGCACTTGAAAGGTTCAGGAAAATGGACAAACTATTCCTTGTGAGTGATATTACAGATTATGAAGAGCGTTTTGATTATTATGAAGTAATGCCTGAAATTTCAAGTAAAGAACTTATGAATTTTGTTCAGGAACTATCACCTCAGTACAGAACTATTTTTAGTTTGTACGCTATTGAAGGTTACACTCATGTTGAAATTGCTCAAATGCTGGGCATTTCTGAAGGAACTTCAAAATCAAATCTTTCAAGNCTTTCAAGAGCCAGAGTTATTCTCCAGAAAAAAGTAAAAACATACTATTACGATTACAATAGCCAAAGAAAAAGATGCTAGAGGAAAGAAAAAATATTGACAGGCTTTTTGAAAACGGACTCAGCACCTATGAAGAAGATATGCCGGCATATACATGGGATAATATTCATAGTGCTATAAAAGAGGAGAAACAGAAAAAAAGAAAAACCATATACTGGAGCATTGCTGCATCCATAGCCTTATTGCTTGCATTTGGCTTGGGATATTTTATAAATCCAAACCAAGGAAATTCTGGTTATATTGCTGAAGATATTCTTCATAATGAATCAACAAAAACAACAGAGAGTAACAACACGCAAAAGATAAAGAAGGAATCAACCCCAACACGCACAATCTCTTCTGAAGAGCATATTTCCACTAATCAAACACCTGTTGAGATTAAAAGTAGAAAGCCCGAAAGAATAAATAAAAATATTGAAGAAAATTCTTCAAACAAATATCACGCTTCGACAAACAATTCATCAAATATCAATCTTCAAAAAACGAACTTCAGTTTACTTGCTGATATTGAGACTTCTTTGTTTAACAATACACCAAAAAGTCTTGTAGTTATTGATCAGCTAAAAGAAGATAAAACAAACAATTCCAATATTGCTCAAAACAATACGCCTTCTGTTGATGAAAAAGATCATGAAACAAAAACAGAGCCTGCAGGTGCATTAACTGAAGAATTCTACACTGAAGAAACCGAAGATGAAATGCTTGCAGACAACAACAAATCCTATAGCAAATGGGAAGTAGGCGGACAATTTGTTCCGGTGTACGCTATGGGAAACAACAATCCACAAGAACAAGTTTATGCAGACATTCAGTCTAATCATTTCAAATCACTGGAAGAAGAAACCAATGAATCAAATAAAGTAGCGTTTTCAACCGGGATTGGCGTTAATTACTATCTGAAGTCAAGATGGGGTATTCAGTCAGGCTTTTTCTTTTCAAAATTTGCCGACGCACAAGAGCATTTTGAAGTGCCAGCCCTTTTGAACTACAAATGCATAGACAGCAAATTAAAAGTTAATTTGGTAAGCGGTTTATCATCCGGCTATATGTTAACCAATGAAAATAGCAACTATCAACAACTTGATTTCAATGCAATAGCAGGCGTTGGTGCAGGACTTGCATTAACAGACAGAGTTTCTATTTCTGCTCAGCCAGCTATAAAATATCATCTTCCATTCACAAACAGTTATTTCATAAACCAGTCGCCACTATCATTTGCTGTGTTCACTGGTATTACTTACTCTTTGTAATATATTTCCCCAAATATTCCCTAACTAACAATTCAGGCCGGTTTATCCGGCCTTTTTTTATGCATTTCAAAAACACCTGACTCGTTTATTGTAAGTAAAAATTTGTTTGTATCTTAACATCAAAATTTACTTAAATCAAAAAAGAACTTGACATGAAAAAATTGTTATTAAGTCTGCTTACTGTAACATTTTTTATCACAACCATTTATGCTCAACAAGATAATAATACCCGGTTAAATCAATTGAAAAAAGAAAAATCGGATTTAACCAAACAAGTTGGTCAGTTGAATGCTAAAATCAAAAAAATCGATCAGGAAATTGCAAAACTTGAATCTCAAGCCAATTCGAAAGATGGTGGAATTTCCGGTATTTTAACCAAAGTTTCTGATAACGGAACAAAACTTCGTGAAACACCCAGCTCAACAGGTAAAGAAGTTGAAGATCTACCGGCAGGAACAGAAATTCTGATTTTAAAAGAAAGTCAGGGCCTGTATTTAAAAGCAAACCACAAAGGCAAAGTAGGATGGGTTAGTTACTCCGGAATCAATACCAATGCAGAAATTGATGCAATATTAATGGATAGCAAGAAAAAACAAAAACCTGAAGACAAAGCCAAATACAATCGTCTTGCCAAAATTTATGGAGATGATGTTGCAAAAAAAATAATGGCTGGTTTATTATGGAATGGCATGAGCCAGGGAATGGTAATTGAGAGTATTGGAAGACCTACAAATACAACCAAAACAAATACACCAGAGGGTGTTAGAGAAACATGGGAATATCAGGGTCGAAAAGTATATTTCCTCAATGGTGGATTAGAAAAATGGGATAAAAACTAATAATACGTATAACAGGATAATAATATAAATAGCTATGAAACAACTTATTGAATGTGTTCCTAACTTTAGTGAAGGTAGAGACATGAACATCATCAACCAAATTACCGACCAGATTAAAACAGTTGAAGGTGTAAAACTTTTGGATGTTGATCCCGGAGCAAGTACAAACAGAACCGTAGTTACCATAGTAGGAACCCCAGAAGAAGTATTGGAAGCTGCATTCAGAGCTATAAAAAAAGCTTCAGAGCTTATTGATATGAGTAAACATAGTGGTGCGCACCCTCGTTTTGGTGCAACCGATGTTTGTCCCTTGGTTCCGGTGGCTAATATCACCATGGAAGAAACTGTTAAATATGCACACCAATTAGCAAAAAGAGCAGGGGAAGAGCTTAACTACCCCATCTATTGTTATGAATTTGCTG
>PKSZ01000162.1 GCA_002869425.1 Marinilabiliales bacterium | reverse complement strand
GATGGCCGCTCGGTCCGGGAGCAGGCATCCATTTGTAAAAATATAGCTAAAACAGTGTGTATTTCAAGTTGATAAATTGCATCATTTGTTCTATAGCCAATGTTTAATATACAGGAAGGTTTACCTTTTTGTAGAAATATCAAGCCATTAATAAAATATGATTGGGATATTTTATGCGAAGAAGTAGACTAAACAGCCTTCACTTTGACAGGTAATACTATTTTTACATATGCGGGGTTTCTGTTTAAATAACCAGGTATCCAATCGTTGTTTTTGAATAAAATAGCAATTATTTCATCTGCTAATACTTTTGAACTCGATTTTTCTGTTTTTGCTGATACTATTTCTCCGAAAGGACTAATAACAAGACTAATGTATATAGTTTCATTAAACAAAGTATCAATTAGTGTACTGGAAAATTTAATGTTTTGATAAATTTTATCGTACAGGCATTTAATACCATCTTTATAGCAAGGCATAGGACTGGAGAAACTTATGGTATCTGTTATTTCTATTTCATCCCCATTATTATTAAAGTATTTAATATCGGTTTTTTCCCCATTATGAAAATCAATTTTACAGCATACGTTGCCGTGCTTATTATAATATTTCCAGATTCCTTCCTTAATATTGTTATTTAATTCTCCTTTTGCAGCTATACAACAAGTATCATGAAAGTAATATTTGAACGGCCCATTTTTAATGTTCCCATCATAGTACCCGGACTCTACTCTTTTATTGTTATTGAAGCTTATAACAGAACCGGTTAATGTATCGTTGGTATATTTTTTAATATTCAGAGTGTCTCCTTTTTCGTTATAGAATATTGTTGTACCTTCCCGTCTATTCATGTAGTAGTTTTCTTCTGTTCTTATGTTCCCGTTTGCAAAGATTGTATACCATTTACCATGCTTTGAATTACCAAGCATAGTTCCTTTTTCAGCATATGAACCCCTGCTTACTGGTACAGAGACGTTTTTTGGCTTAATATCCTTGATCCAAAAATATGTGAAAGAATTTTTAGGCATTTTCAAATCATACCTGTAAGCTGTTGGAATATAGTAATCAGCAGAGTTGTATACGGTAAATTTTTGAAGTTGGGTTGTACCTGTTAGGCGATATTTTTGGTTGTTTTCACAAATTAGGCAGAAGGGCATATAATAGCCTGCATCAACATTACTCCACTTATAAAAAAATTCAGTGGTTGTTTCATCCAGTTTTTGCGTATAGAGTAGCAGCTTTGGGGGTTCATGTCTGTATAAAAATGATTTGAAAAAGGGGAGATATTCTTCACCAACATTGCTGTCTATATATCTCAGGAAATCTTTTGTGTTAATTGTTTGAAATTTGAAGTGGTTATAAATGTCTTTGATGATTTGTTTAAATTTAGCATCATCATTCACAATACATCTGAAGTTATGTATCATGGAAGCTCCTTTATGGTATATATCTCCTGAAGCAAATGTATTGTCATTTACTCCTGATCTTCCAACCATTGGCCAAAGATTATATATTTGTTGATTGATTTTGGATACTCCATCCAGATAACTATCATAACCTATAAGCTCTTCCTGAATAAGTAGCTCTGAATATGTAGCAAATGTTTCGCTAATCCATATATCAGCCATGTCGTTTGCTGCAACTGTGTTTCCCCACCATTCATGAGCTGCTTCATGAACAACCAGATATTTAAGCTTTTTATCCTTATACATCCTTCGGGTTTCCTTATAATCATCACCTATTGCTATTGCACTTTGATGTTCCATGCCTGTGTACGGTGCTTCAACCATTGCTGCTCCATCTTTCCAGTAAGGATAAATACCATATATTTTATTATATACATCAAAAATTTTTGTTGTTAATTTATAGTAGGTTCTTGCTTCTTTCTCGTTTTGAGGAAGAATATAATAGTCGATTGGATATTTGTTTTTTGCAGAATATACTGTGTCTGAAAAGTTGATAAAGTCTCCAATATAGAATGTAACATTATATGTGTTGATGGGATAACTTACAAACCAGTCATAAAAATTCTCACCTGATTGGTTGCTCCCCTGATTTATCAGGTTTCCATTGGCAACTACGTTCACATCATCTGGACAGTAAACTCTTATTTTTAATGAGTCAGGCTTATCAGATAGATGATCTTTGCATGGCCACCATGAACTGGCACCCAGGTGTTCACAAGCCACACCGATCCAGTCTTTTCTTTTTGTTTTCTTCCAGACAAAACCTCCGTTCCAGGGTGGATTTGGTGCTTCAGTAGGTTTTCCTTGGTATTTTACCGAAACAATATGTTTTTCTCCTGAATGTAATTGTTCTGGAAATTTTACAAATACAGCATTTTGATCACGGGTATATTCTAATAATTGATCATTCCATCGAACCTCCAATGAATAATTTTGAAATAAGTCGAGCTGGATTATATCTGTATTTTTTAAAACGTTAAAATGAATATAATTTATGCCTTCAATAGATTTGGTTTCCGGGTAAACATGAATTTTCAAATCATAATAATTAACATCAAAACAAGCTCTTTCCAGCCTCATTCCTCCTTTTAAAGAATCTTCTCTTGATACGACAGGTAGGTAGTAATAATCAGGATCAGGAGTATAATCGCCGTTGTAGTTCTCTATCAGTAATTCAGCGGCTTTTTGTTTGTTGGTAAGAAAATAGATAAACTCTCTATTATCTTCCGGATGATTAGCGTGATAGAGTTTAAAATCAGCTATGGCCTCATCATGTTTATTTTGAAATAAATTTGCATATCCCCTATTAAGGTATAGTTTTGTAGCAAATGTAAATTCTTCAAGTATCTCGTCAATTTCGTCAATTGATTTTTCATACTCTTTGGCTTGCATTAATTGGTCTGCATAATTAATCTTGTCATAGAATTTTTGCAGGTTTTGCGCAACAAGATTGAATCCAATGAGAACCAGTGCTATTGTGGTATAAATCTTCATAACAAACTCCGTTAACCTGCTCAAATATATAGTTATACTTAGTATTTGTCAAGAATATTTAATAATGAGTAATAAAAAAATCTAAATAATAGAACTAAGCATTTGATTTTTAAAGAACAAAGCAGATCTGCTGTTAAGCATGAAGATAATACAAAGTTGTAGTATAATTAAAGGCTATTTGGGCTAATTTCTGGTTCTTTTTTTTGCTCTTATTATTGTTTACTTCCAGCGATATCAGAAGAATGCAGGAATTGGAACGCTTGTAGCAACTATGCTGCCCTATACCATTGTGTTTTTTATTGGTTGGATAATCTTACTTATCGTATGGATACTGGCAGGATGGCCGCTCGGTCCGGGAGCAGGCATCCATTTGTAAAAATATAGCTAAAACAGTGTGTATTTCAAGTTGATAAATTGCATCATTTGTTCAACTTCAAGTGATACTTCTTCGATGATTGTTTCAATTTCACCACCAAATAGTTTTCCCATTATTCCACCATTCATGGTAGAAACAAATACTTTTCCATCGGATTTTTCATAAATGGCAAAAGATTTTGGCATCATGTTTCCAATTAGCTTTCTGTCATCCGCAGACAACATTCTTGCAGAATATCCTCCATGACAATATTTGATAATTTTAAAGTTACCAATATCAAATCCTCCGTTGGCTTTTACTTCTGCATTTTGATCGATAATTTCAGTTACATGCCAGCCATCTTTTTCATTGATTCTTTTTTCCATTACATTAACAGTCTTTTCAAAATTGTAGGGGCTGACAAATTCTTTAACCATCATCTCTCCTGCAGAAATACTGATAGCAATTCCGGAAAAAACAACACCCAGTAAAAATCCAAAAATCAGGGATACTATTGAAACAAGTTTGGTTTTCATTTTATTGATTTATTTATTGTTATTAATCTTCATTGATGCAGATTTCACCTCTCTTTATTCTTATAATGGTTTTGTAGGCAACAAATCCAACAGAAAAAATTGCAGGGATTAGTAAAATAAAAGCCAGATATTTATAAATTTCCTGACCTGAAACCTGGAATGCAACTACTGAAGCTATGGTTATTGCCATCATAGGGAATGTAAAAGCCCACCATGAGATGAAAAATTTCAGTTTCCTGAAGCTTTTGTAAAGGAATAGCAGAAGCACGGTAAAAAAATATGCCATAAATAGCATAAATACAGCAAATGTATCCCAGCTTTGTGCAATACGGATATACGCAATAAAACCTACAGCAGGTGGTGCAATAAGGATAAATAAAGTTGGAATGAATTTTTGTGGTAGTTGATGATGAAATACAGCCCGGTAAAGAAATATCGCAAAAAGGATGATCCAAAAGAAAAAGCCTATGGCAAAATAGATAAATGAAAAGGCCTTGGGCATATATTCCACGCCTGCAACCGGAACCAGGATATTCCCCACAACGGGAATAAACCAGGCAGGATTCATAAATTGTATTTCAAAATTGTGTTGAATCCAGAAGCTAATGGTATGCAGCATCATAATTGTATGCATGATAAGGCCTACCCACCACATAAGCATTGATAAAAATGGCCAGTAGGTCATAAAAGCAATGGAAAGCAATAGAAACGAGATAGAAATTGCCGAGAAAAAGTTGATTCTTATTTTGTGCCTGAAATCTTTTACAACTTCCTCAAAGTGTTTGATTGCTTTAAGTCCATACAAAAAGCTTATGAGTATAAATAATCCAAAAGTGATAAATAGTAAGCTATCGTATATTATTTTTGGCATCCATTGCATGTGATAGAACTTTCCAAATACAATGGTTAAACCAGACAAACCCATAATAACAGCAAATAGCGTAATCGGGAAAAATTGAAGCTTTTCTTTCATTGTTCTTTTACTTGCTTGTTCTGATAAATTCTGTTGCACTTAAGGCTGCAATGGTACCATCAGCTACAGCTGTTGTAACCTGTCTGTATTTTTTTGCAATACAGTCGCCAGCAGCAAACACACCCGGAATATTTGTTTTCATATGTTCATCAACAATAAACTCATTCCGGTCGTTGAGGTGAACGATATTTATAAAAGCCTCTGTACTTGGAATGTATCCTACAAAAACAAATACACCATTAATGATTTTTTCACTTATTTTGCCCGAGGGTAAATGCTCAATACTAACTTTTTCAAGATTTTCATTACCAAAAAAACCTCTTAATTCAGATTCCATTATGAAATCTATTTTTGGATTATTTTTGGCTTCCTGTATAGCATGTTCAAATGCTTGAAAGTGATCAAACTGGTGAACAATGGTAACTTTATCTGCATAGTTTGTAAGAGCCACTGCTTCTTCGAGTGCAGAATTTCCTCCTCCAACCACAATCAGTTTTTTGTTTGTAAAGAATTCGCCATCACAGGTAGCACAATATGAAATTCCTTTCCCTTTGAATTCTTCTTCTCCCGGAAGGTTTAATGGACGAGGCTTTCCTCCCGGTGCAAGAATTACTGCTTTGGCTTTAAATGATCGGCCATCTTCCAAAACAACAGATTTTATATCCTGTTCCAGATTATATTCAACAATCTTAACATTCGATTTAATCTTACATCCAAAATCTTTGGCTTGTTTTTTCATGATGTTTGCCAATGCAAAACCCTGAGTAATCTCAACTCCCGGGTAATTGGCAATTTCATTGGTAAGAACCATCTGGCCACCCACTGCACCTTCATTTAATATGAGCGTAGATAGCTTGGCTCTTGAAGCGTAAATTCCTGCGGTTAATCCTGCAGCACCTGCTCCCAGGATCATTACATCGAAAGTCTCGTCCATAACAATAGAATTAAATATGTTTATGATAAATATTCATTCAGAATACCGGTTATCTGTGAATGATTTTGAATACTGGTTGTTGCTTTTACCATTTCTCCATTTTTGTAATATACAGTGAAAGGTAAGCCCATAAAGTTTTTACACATTGGCGCACTACGGATGGCTTCAGCTTCAGGATTATCGAAAGCCATGGAGTAGAATTTCACATTTTCATAGTCGTCCTGTAGTTCTTCCATGGTATCGTAAACAGGAATACACATAGGACCCATACGTCCACAGCAAACCATCACATTTTCATTTTCGCTGATTATTTTTTCAAGTTCCGGGGCTGATTCAATTTCGTGAATTGATGTTTGTAACATTTTCATAATTCAGAGTTTTTATTAATAATTAGGTTTATGTTTATTCATTTTCAAGAATATCGTTGATAATTGATTCATCTGATTTTAGTTTCCCTTCGAGGTATTTCTTAATAAGATTCGAAGGAGAGTCTATGGGTATGCCCACGTAAATATTTATTTTATGCATTGAGAAAAGACCTATAATTTTCTTGTCTATCCTGTGTGTAATTACATCTGTAAGTTTTTGACTGCTTGCCCAACCCGGAAGTTCCTCAACTTTTTGTACCTGGGGAATATTTTTGGTTTTGCTTATGATGTTTCCATTTTCTGTTTCATAAACTACATAATGGTTACAATGACCAAAATATTCGCTTAATTTATCGGTATTAACAGGTATGGCAATTCTTCTTTTCATAAACTAAAAATTACTCCACAAAGTTAAATTGAAAGCTATGCTCATTCCAAGGAAACCCTGCTTGGGGAATTGGATAAAACACATGAAAAATTATAGGAAAAATCCTGTAAAAATTCAGGAATATATCATGCCATATCATTCAAAGGGATCATAATATTGTGTATTTTCGTTGATAAATGGTGAATTTTTGAATCAGTGCAAGAAAATAATCAAATAGAAAATCAGGATCATAATTGCCATGATTGTTTGAAGACCTCGGAATGTTTTCGGCAGTTGTATGCTGACGAGCTAAGTTTTCTTAGTGACAAGAAGACACAAATTGCCTACTTAAAAGGAGAGACAATTGTTAAGCAGGGAGCCTTTGCACCATATATTTTGTATGTTATTGATGGTTTGGTACGGGTTTATTTACAGGCAGGGAAAAGCAAGCAGCTTAATTTGAGGTTGGCTGTAAAGGGTGATTTTTTAGCTTTTTCAACCATTTTTGGAGATAATGTTTACAATTATTCGGCTGTAGCATTGAAGGATTCTACAGTGTGTATGATTGATAAAAATGCCATGCGTCAGCTTTTGATGAAAAACCCTGATTTTGCCTTCCAGATTGTAGGAAGAAATTGCAGGAACGATAATCGTTACTTAAATATCATTCAAAATTTATCGTATAAACAAATGCGAGGAAAGCTGGCATCAGCATTGTTGTATTTATCTTCTGATGAGTTTAAAGAAGAAGGAGTATTTGAACACCTGAACCGTCAGGATATTGCTGATTTTGCATCTGTAACGGTTGAGAGTGCAATTAAATTTTTGAAAGAATTTGAAAAGGATAAGCTCATACGGTTTGAGGGGAAAAATATAGAAATAATCAATCGTTCCGATTTGGATGTTTTAAGTAGGAATGGATAGCTTATCTGTTTTGATTTCTTTTTTTTGCTGCTTTTAACTTTTCCAGATAAACATTCCTGTATGGCAAACCAAATTCTTTGGCCGTTTTTTCTATAAACGAAACAGCTTGTTCGTAGATTCGAATTTCGGCAATAACCAAACCTTCATTGCTTTCCGGGTTTATTGCAGTAATAACATAGTGCCTGTGTGTAAATGTCTTTGAAGCAGGCCCAATACGGGTTGCGAATCCAAAAGGATCAATAATGCTGGTAGTATAGCTGTCTTTTTCAAGCTGAATAGATTTGTAACTATCAAAACTCACCCAACTTCCATAGCGGAACCATAAAAACATCCTGTAATTCCTGATTTTATTGTTCTTCTTATCCAGTTCAATTCCCTGGAAATCTATAATGAAACTCAAAAGGAGTATAGCCAGTACAAACCCGGGAATTGCATAATTAACGAGATTGCCAATGCTAAGTGCAATGGAAGTAATTAAAATGAACAAGGTGAGTACAAATAGTCCTGCTCCTTTCCCGTTTCGAAATTGCGGTCCTCGTGATATTTGTATGATTTTGCCTGAATTTTCCTGCATGATGAAATATAAAGATAACTATTTTTCCAATTGCATCATGGAGCAAACATTATTGTACTCATAGGAAATGACCAACTTGCCCTTTTTGTTGATAGAATCCCATTTTCTATCGAAGGAGGAAAGGGATAATTTGTCATGATATTTCTTTCTGCAAATCAGAAAATTGGTTAACTTTTGCTTCTCATTTCTAGTACATTGTATATGAAAAAAGTTTGTTTAATATTTTCATTCTTGTTGCTTTCACTGTTGTCGTTCAGGGGTTTTTCTCAGGAAATCAGCGATTCATTATTATTGCAAATTGACAAAACACCTGATGATACCAACAAGATTAACCTGTTGTTGGGAGTAGCAAATTCAATATTGTACAGCGATCCGGATTCTTCCCGATATTTTTTTAATGAAGCGGTGGAACTGAGCTGGAAGCTGGATGATTCATATTTTTTGGCATCAAGCATATCTGCAATGGCTATTTCATATGCTATACAGGGAGATTTTGATTATTCACTTGAGCTGTGGGATGAGTCATTAAATCTGCTTGACAGCTTACTTAATATTGATTCAACAAGGAATTATATCATAAAACAGAAAGCAGCCACGGTGAATAATATTGGCGGTGTATATCATTATATGGGAAAGTATGATAAAGCAATGGAATATTATCTGATTTCATTAAGAATTGAAGAAAAGCTGAAAAACTATAAAGGGATGGCTGATGGTTACAGCAATCTTGGCTTGATTCATTCAGACATTGCATTATCTATAGGTGGAGAATCAGCCGAAAAAGAGTACTTGTTGTCAATTGAGTTTAATCAGCAGGCTCTGGCTATGAAGAAAATATTAAATGATGAAATTGGAATGGCTACTTCATATAATAACATTGGCTTGGTCTACGAATCTATAAAACAGTACGATAGTGCTTTGGTATATTATGATAAGTCTAGAATATTATATGAAAAACTGGATCAGAAATTGGGTTTGTCTGCAGTTTATTCGAACCTGGGCAATATTTACGATGTTAAGGCGCAGTACGATAATGCGATAGCTAGTTTTAAAAAAGCATTGAATGTAGCAGAAGAAATGAATGATCGAAGCACTTTGTCTACAGTTTACAATAACTTGTCTTCTGTTTATGTTTCTCTTGCCGATTCAACAGCATTGTCTGAACGACAAAAGAAGCATTACTTCCAGGAAGTGGTCAAATTTGCAAAAAAAGCTTATGATTTAGCTGTAGAAACAGGTTCATATCAGCTTCAGCTGAATAGTTCCGGAAACCTGAAACGTGCGTATATGGAGTTGGAACAGTTTGAGAATGCCTATTATTATGCAGAGATGCATACATTGGCAAAAGATTCAATGTTTTCAGATGATAAAACCCGTTCTCTGGCAGAGATGGAAACTAAATATCAAACAGAAAAAAAGCAAATAGAATTAGACAAGGAAAAACAGAAACGAATTGCAGATCAGAAGGCTCTTGAGGCAGAGCAGGAGAAGAGCAGGAAACAGCAGATCATTATTTTTTCATCGGTGGGAGGCTTTTTTATTGTACTGATTTTTTCAGTGATTATCCTCAGGATGTTTCGTCAGAAAAAGAGGGCCAATATTTTGCTGGCCAGTCAGAATGATGAAATTAGTCAGCAGAAAGAGGAAATCACAAGTCAGCGTGATGAGATTATGACACAGCGAGACCGCCTGCAGGAACAAAACAAAAGAATTGAGGAGCTGTACAATGTTGCTGTAGAACGAAAAGAGATTGTGGAAAAGCAGAAAGAAGAAATAGACGACAGTATTCAATATGCAAAGAGAATACAGTCAGCAGTTTTGCCTGAAAAATCATATAGCAATGAAGTATTGGGAGAACATTTTATTTTGTTTCGACCCAAAGATGTTGTAAGCGGAGATTTTTTCTGGCTAAAGAAAACCAGTGAGTGGACTATTGTTACGGTGGCTGATTGCACGGGCCATGGTGTTCCGGGAGCATTTATGAGCATGTTGGGCATTAGCTTTTTAAATGAGATTGTTGTAAAGAAAGATGTGGTAAATACTGCCGACATTTTAAACCAGTTGCGAAACTCTGTTATAGAAGCACTACGACAGCAGGGTGATAGTGATGAAGCAGCCGTAAAAGATGGAATGGATATGTCTTTGCTGGCAATACGGAATGATCGCAGGAAAGCCATGTGGTCGGGAGCCAATAACCCTTTGTGGATTATGCGATCAGGAGCCAGCGAAAAAGAATATGAAGATTCTGCTGATCTTGTTGAAGTGATAAAGGGCGATACAATGCCAGTGGCAATTCATCCGAAAATGACAGATTTCACATATTATGAGCTTGACTTGAATAAGGATGATAGATTGTTCCTGTTTTCTGATGGTTTCCCTGACCAGTTTGGTGGTCCAAAGGGTAAAAAGTACAAGTATAAAACCTTCAGGAGATTACTGGCAGAAACATCTGCACTGAACATGGCTGAGCAATATGCAGAGATCTTAACCGCACTGGATATGTGGCAAAATTTTGAAGGCAGAAACTATGAGCAGGTAGATGATATCACCGTGGTTGGTATTAAAGTTTAGCAGTTATCTTTATTTGGGCAATCCCAGAATATAGCTACCCTGTTTTCGGCCTTTTTCTGTTTTGTTGATGTTGTAACTCCACTTGTAGTCTTTGTTTGATAAATTACTTAGCAAGTGCTTGATGTCATTCTGTGTGTATACACGAGGTTTGCTAATCCATGCATCCCAGGCAAAAAGAACAGGGATAACGGGAACAAAGTACGTAAAAATTATTTGTCTGAAACTCAATGGCCGAACAAAGGGAGTCATATACAAAGCCATAAAAAACAGTGCAACTAAGAAAAAAGGCATGGTGTATTTCCATAGCCAGGCAGGAATATTATTATCCAGCATTTCGTAAACCAATAATGGCTCTTTGTTTTTGCTTGCCGATGATAGAAGTTGTGAAGCTTGTTCCGGTGTTAGGTGGTGAAAGCAATTAATCATAGTATTTAAGCCATCCGGAGCATTGCTTAGATTCAAGGCATCCAGAGGTTTATCTGAATATTGAATAAAGGTTTCTTTTTGATTGTTGAATTTTTTTATGGCATCAATATTGGGAAAGCGATCTGTCATCAACAGGCTTATATCTTTATATTTTCCAGAATTGTGCATTTTTCTCATGATTTCAGGCATCACACCACCAGCACCCGATCCCATATCCACAATTCGTTTTTTATGGCTCATTTCCAGTGCTTTTTTAAGAACCAGGGGAAGACTTTTGTGTACACCAAAATGAAAATTTACAATCACTACAAGGTTGGTAATGGATGACTTGATCCATGAAGGAATCCAGTCGAGATCTTCAAATTCGAACCAGTGGATTCTTTGAAACTTGTACGCTTTGTTTGCCATTGCTGAATTATGTCTTTTTCGTTAGCATTACATGTTGATCCCAAAATTGTTTGTTTTGCATGAAAAAGCTTTCAGTTTGCTTGTTTTTGTCAGGGAAAGGGGGAGCATATTTGCCCGGGAAAATGGATAGTATTATTGTATTTGTCTTATCGATATACAAAATAACATTTGCCAGCCATGATGGGTTCATAACCCTTTCCAGTGTTTTTACAGTGTAATTTCCCCGAACCTGCATGGATATTTCCGACTGATATTTTGCATTTAGCTCATTTACAGCCATTAAAGAATCCAGCCCTATTCCTTCAGGATATTCTTCTTTACTAAAAGTTAATTGTATTTCGCATTTGTTATTATGGATGGGGAAAACGGCTTTAGCATCATCGAGTGCAGCTACTATCTTGCTCCATAGGCGTATTGGATTCTCAGCAAAAGAGTAGAGAAATTTTGAACCATTCATTTGAAGTCTTTTCTCTATATCGTCTTCTTTCATTCCCTGATTTATTAACTGCTTCTTGTAATTCGTATCAATTGTATTGAAATGACTTAGGATATGAAGCTGTTGGTCTGTGGTGAACACAATTTGTTTGAAGTCTTCTGAGCCAATAGATTTCAACTTATTTTCTTTTAGAGATAAACAAAACAATCAACCCTGCAATGGTAACAATGCTGATGCCCAAACTGCCCCAGGGAAACATGAATTTTTCAGGTGTTCCCATTGAAATACCCCAGATTGATATGGTGTACAGCAAAGGAATCACATTGAGCAATGTAATCAGGGTTAAGACAAAATTCATGGTCTTTTCGCGTTTTTCCTGAAAGTGTTCATTGATTCTCCTGACCTTGATTTCCATTCGTTCTATTTCTGAATGAATTTCAAGAGAATCAAGTAGTTTATCCTGGATCAAATCAGGTAGAAACTTATAGGAAATATGGCTGTGATGCCAATCGTTGATAAATTCTATAAACTGATTTCTGGTAGTTTCTGTTGTTTTATCTGCTGAAGTAACATCGCTTAACTCTGTATTGGTTAGATACAGGAAGAACTTTATATACAAACTATGAATATAAATGTTAAAATAATCGTATTCCCAGGTATTGAATTTATCCGGGAAATTCATACTTATTCTTGTAAATGTATCGAAAAGAGAAAGTGCAGACCAATTTCTGAAAACCGATATTTTGTTTCGGTTCATTTGTTCATTGTAGTATTCATCAGAGGGGGCAAACATTCCTATCCCTTTTGCAGAGCCGATAATTGAAACGTTTCCTATATCGAAGAGAATTCTGTTGAGCTCTTCCTGCTCGTATTCCTGGTCAAGGTCAATCATTATAAACGACTTAAGCTGAGGGTTGTATATATCCCAGTCATGACCCTGATCCAGTGGATGAAGAATGTGAGCTTCAACATATTCTTTCAGGCTGCATTCTTTTGATTCGGAGTGTTGAATTTTTGCTGACAAGTGGCGGATTGAATTCAGGAAATCTGATATTTCACCCAAAGTTGATTTATCCTGATTGATGTGTAGCTTAAGAGAAAACATCCCTATTTGAAATGGGAAAAGGTATAAATCAATAAATTCTATAGAAAAAGGAATTTTTTCTTCCCTGTTGAACAGAGCAAAATTTTGAAATGCCTCCGGCTTTTCCTGGCATTTTTTCAGTGTAAGATGGTTTAATACTCTTGGATTTAGGTGGTCTGTGGGAGAATGGTCGTGACGTATTTCAGGGAATGTGTTGCTTAAGTAGCTGTCGTAGTAGCTGTGATTCAGGTAATCGAAGGTACTTTGATAGTTGCCGTTGAAAATCCTGTGTTTCCATTGATGATAATCATTAAAGAGCATTTTTTCATCTACGGTATTCTTGTTGTACCTGAACAGACCGGTTACAATTACGTAGAATGAATTTGTTTTGGTATCTTTTGTGATCTGCATAGCTTTAAACTTTTACACCAATAATTATAATGTCGTCAATTTGTTCGTTTTCTCCCTGCCAGCTTATGAGCGTTTCGTTAAGATGTTTACTTTGTTCTGTCATGCTTTTATCCTGGATTGAGAGAAGAACCTCGCGCAACTGTCGATATTTAAATTTTTTGTTTTTCGGACCACCGAACTGATCGGCATAACCATCGGAAAATATATAAACAGTATCGCCCGGATCCAGTTGAACAGTGTGATCTTCAAATATATCAACTACACCGTCGGTATTTACGCCAATGGGCAATTTGTCTGCTTTAATTTCGTGAAGTTCTCCTTTATTTACGTAATACAGAGGATTATATGCACCTGCATACTGAAGAATACGTTTTTCCTTGTCCAGCACACATACAGCAAGGTCCATACTGTCTTTAACTCCACTTTCGTCTGCTGTTTGCCGCAGTGTTTCATTAACGCCCTCGTCTAAAAACGACAGAACTTTTCCGGGTGTATCCACAGAGTCTTCTCGTAGTGCAAGAACCAACCAGTTATAGCCAATTACAGACATAAGAGCACCCGGTACGCCATGACCTGTACAATCTACTGCTGAAAAAATTACTTTTTCTTCCTGGAATTCATCTACAAAGTAGAAATCCCCACTTACTACATCTTTGGGTTTGTAAAGTATGAAGCTTTCAGGAAGTAATTTTTTCACATAATAATCTGGTGGAGAAATTGCCTTCTGGATTCTGTATGCGTACTTGATACTGTCCATCAGGTCCTTGTTCTGGTGGGCAATGCGATCATTGGCCTCTTTAAGTTCTATATTTTTTAGTTTGAAAATTTCTGCTTCCTGTTTCACTTGCTCAGTTTGGAATACAAGTTGCTGCTGCTTTAGATTGTTGTGCATTTCAGCATCCAGTACTTCCTCTTTAAGCTTATAGAATTTCTTGTGTTCTTCAAGGGCCTTTCCTGCCTGACCTGTTTGTTCGTAGTATTCAGATAATGCCTGGTGAACCTGGTATTTAAGGCTTTTTGCATTAAGTTCTTCAGCCAGTTGCATGGCTTTTTCAAGCTGTACAAATCCTTCTTCATGGTTCCCGGATTGGTTTAATGCTTTTCCCAAACCCAGCAATGATTGCTGCTGGCAACGTTTGTCTGAAGTATTGTTTATGGCTTTGTTGAATGCAACAGAAGCATCATTAAAATTTCCCGATTCAAGGTACATACTACCCAAGCCCAGCCATGTCCATGAAACTGCCATGTTGTTTAGCTGATTTTGTCTTATATCCAGGCTCTTACGATATAGCTCCTCTGATTTTGCAAAGTCTTTTTTAAGAGCATATACCCGTCCCAGTCGATTCAAGGTAGAAGCCAGAGCCGGGAGGTCTTCCATTTCTTTGCGCACAGATAAACTCAGCTCAAGGTATTTAATGGCATTGTCGAAATCCTGTATCCGGGTATATAGCTGTCCAAGAGCCGCCTGCGACATGGCAATTCCTTCGGTAAAGTTAATATTCTTCGAAAATTTTAATGCCTGTAAACAGAAATCAAGCGAAGAATCAAAATTCCCGAAACCCTCGTAAAGATTGGCTTTAAGATAGAGAGCCGCAGCATATCCCCATTGAGGTTCTGTCTTTTCGAACCATGCAATGGCATCCAGCACCATTTCAAGCGCAGTTTTGTTTTCAGATAACAGGAAATGAGCGTAAGCCAAAATAAGCTTTCCGTATGCCAGTTCTTCACTGTTTTCTTCTTTTTTGGCTACATCAATAATTTCCTGTGCCAGCTTTTGCGCCTCCATGGTATTGGAGTAACGTTGATTCCAGACTTGTTGTATGGTATTGTTTATCATATTGAATTGATTATTTTATGCTCAGATTAATTGATTATAAATCATTCCCTGCCAATTTACAACGCATTTACAGAATCAATCATTCTTTTCTAAAATAAATTCTTCATAGTGTTTTTTATCAAGTACTTTTAAACTAATTGATCCAATTGGTCTTATTTTTCCATCCGGGCCCATTGCTGTTATGGAAGTAAAATCTATCATTCCTCCATTATACAATTCTTCAATAACCTTTTTTTGTTCATCACTAAATTCAGCTCCAGTTGTATAATACTCAGTAGTAAAACCATTTTTATAAGCTTTCATTTTAAACGATTTTACAACAAAACGCAGATCAAATGGAAAGTTCTCTAAATCGGCTTCAAGGCGTCCCAATTCAAGCAAAGTTTCTTTGCTAATTACACCTCCTCGTTTTCCATCTATTTTAGCAATTGGATCAGGAATATCCTGAACACGGAAAATAATTTTCCCCATATTTTTAGTTTGACTATCCAGTTTCGCATAAGTATTAAAAACAACTTCATTTCCACGCCCTGGCATCAAAATGTATTTACCAGGTTCTTTAAATTTCAATTTGCCATTAGTAACTGATGCATTAACATCCTCAAGACTAACTCCTGAAGCCACAACACTAATCTGATTTTCAATTCCCCTGTACACTACATTCATTCTATCAGCAGAAATGATAAGTTTCATGTTCTCACGCATTTTCTGCTCGGCTAATTCCTTTTGCTTTAATGCTTCGGCAGCCTTTGATCTTTCATTCATTGCCCACCATGTAAAACCGGCAAAAACTGCCAGTAGAATAATCATGGCAGAAAAGGCAAGTGTGCGCTTTCTGCGTTTGGCTTTGCCAATATGTTGTTTG
>PKSZ01000023.1 GCA_002869425.1 Marinilabiliales bacterium | reverse complement strand
TGCTACAATTAACATGAATTTCAATGGAGGTACAGGAGGTCCTTACTTCCTTTATCAAATTGATGGGGTCGATCAATCACTTATCATCCCACCAATTGAGCACACTCCTGAACAAAGCGATTCTGTTATTGTTGCATTAAGAGATGGTTGCAGTACTCCAGATTATGACACCATTGAAATTACAGTTTTACCTATACCACCTGTTAGTATTCTGGCAATCCCAAATGCAGGATGTCAGCCACTAAAAGTTAAATTCTATGAATTGACAGAAGACATGGGACAAAAATATGTTTGGGATTTTGGTGAAAATAATAGCAATAACAACCTTTCCATATTAAAGAATCCTGAACATGAATACGACAACTGGGGAACATATGATGTATCGGTACAAATTACTTCTGATTCCGGATGTGTATATACACAAACAGAAGAAGAACTGATAAAAGTTTATCGTACTCCACTGGCCAATTTCTATCCAAATGACCTGGAAGCAACCCGTGTACTTCCTCGTGTGTATTTTGAAAACCACACCAATGCACTAACTGACTTATTTAATTGGGATTTTGGTGATTTTAGTGAAGGATCTGACGATATTCATCCAACACATACTTATGCTCAATACCCACAAGAATATGAAGTTACATTGATTGCAACCAATCCACTTAATCAAGAATGTGCAGATACAACCTCACGACCAATAAAAATTAAAGAGGTCGTTACATTCTATGCTCCTTCAGCATTTACGCCCGAAGGATCACATATACCAAACCGTGAATTTAGAGTTTTTGCTTTTGGCATTCAAAAAGAATTTTTCCATATGGCAATTTACGACAGGTGGGGTGAAAAAATATTCGAAACCTTTAATTATGATCACGCATGGGATGGTAAAGGAAAAGGAGGTAAATATGTACAAAACGGAGTATATTCCTGGATTGTAAAATATGTAGATATATTTGGGAATGCTCATGAAGAATCTGGAAGTGTTACAGTAATACGGTAATGAATAAAAACAAAACATATATTAAAAAATGCCCTTTATTCAACGGGCATTTTTTATTTATGTATTTATACCTAAGTATCTTTAATTACCAGACAACTTTTTCTTCAAACAATCGTCTCTTTATTATAAATAATGTAAATATTATCCTTTGAAAATAATCAAAATGAAAAAAATTATTCTTCTCATAAGTTGTGTCTCAATTGCATATATGGGTTGGGCGCAAACACCAAATGAAAAACTAACAGAAATTTATCCTGAACAAGAATTATCTCTATTAAAAGAGAAAAGTCCTTCAAAAATTGAATATCTGAATTTCATTTCAGAAAACATTTACAAAATAATGGACAATGTTCCCGAAGATAAATTAACAAACTACCCCTACCTGTATGAAAAAGACAGACAAACCAAGTCAATAACAGACAATGCTCTGGATATCAGCGATCTTGCCAATCTGAATATTCTAAAATTTGACTACATACAAAAAAAATCTCTGCCAACTACATACAGAATACAAAATTCAAATAAACTGATAGTAATTCTCCCAAGAGAAGAAGTGATTAAGAAGTTTAATCAGGCACATAACCAATAAAATTATGAAATACTACTTATCCATTTGTATTATTATATTGCTTATAGTCCACACTGGCTTTGCGCAAACATACAATATGAGCAATACTACGATAAATACTTGTAGTGGTACTTTTTACGATAGTGGAGGAAGTGGAGGATCATACTCAAGTAGTGAAAACTATACAATGACCATCTGCTCAGATGCAAGCGGAGCGGCTGTTGAAGTAAGCTTTAGCAGTTTTAACCTCGAATCAACATATGATAATCTTGAAGTATATGAAGGAGTTGGAACAGGAACATTGATGGACTCAGGCAGCGGAGGTGATTTTGCAGGTCAATCCTTTACATCATCCCAGGCAAGCGGATGCCTAACCTTTGTATTCTCTTCAGATGGTTCTGTAACCTATGACGGATGGGAAGCTACTATTTCATGTACGTTTCCATGTCAGGCATTTGATGCAAATATTGTTAGCGTTAGTGAACCATACAGCTCGGGAGACACCATTGATGTGTGCCAAAATGCAAGTATTACATTTGATGCTGCAGGAAACTATCCAAACAACAATATAGATTACAATCAAACAGATGCAAATACAACCTTCACATGGGATTTTGGAGATGGAACAACAGCAACAGGGCAATCGGTTACACATACTTTTTCAGATGGCGGTGGCTACTATGTAACTCTGGAAGCCCTTGATCTGGCTGGCTGTGATAATCAAAACTATGAAGTGAATATGGTTCGTGTTTCAACAGACCCGACCTTTGTTGGAACTTCCATTGCTGAAGATACGATTTGTGCCGGCGAAATCATTCATCTTTCCGGATTTACACAAACAGAACCTTGGGCAATTTCGGTTCCGCCACCATGGGCAGGACAAACCCACTTTGATGATGCACACTATCAGGAAATACAATCGGCATCCATCACATATGAAATTTTTAATCAGGGCCAAACGCTGGACGATATTAACGATCTCTTAAATGTTTGCGTGGAAATGGAGC
>PKSZ01000219.1 GCA_002869425.1 Marinilabiliales bacterium | reverse complement strand
GATGAAAAAAACAATTGGAGCATTGCTTGTTATTATGTTTTTCATTATTCTGTATAAGCCGGATAAATGGATCAAAAAGCAAGCAGGACTTACAAAAGCCAAACCAACTATACTACAGATTATTATTTTCTTTTTTATTGGTTTATATGGCGGATTCATTCAAGCTGGTGTTGGTTTTTTCCTTTTGGCAGCTTTAGTACTAAGCGTTGGACTTGATCTTGTAAAAGCAAATGCAGTAAAACTGCTAATTATTCTATTTTTTAATCTTGTCGCCATTACCATTTTTCTTATCTCAGGAATAGTTAACCTGAAAGTAGGTTTCGTGCTTGCTATCGGGAATATGCTGGGTGCTTTAGTGGGAACACAAATTGCGGTAAGCTGGGGACCAAAGTTTGTTCGAATTATTCTATTGACTACTCTGGTAATATCTGCAATAAAATTACTGGGGATTTACGATTACTTAGCACCAATACTAAATCTACCTGCGTAACGAAGGATTTAACTGATAAGCCTTTTCTTTGTATTGTTTTGCCAATTCCATATTGCCAACCTTTTCATAAGTAATTCCCAGAAAGAAATGAGCCTGAGCATTGGCTGGATCATATTGGATACAACTCAGGAAACTTTCAATGGCTTTGTCAAACTGCCCTAATGTACCATAAGTACTACCCAGGTTAAGATAAGCATCTGAATATCGGGGATCGTAATGAATTGCTTTTAAATATACTTCAAGCGCTTTATTATACTTCTTCTGATTAAAGTAGATAATACCCATATTGCTATATACTCTGGCTTTACCAGGATTTATTTCAAGTGCTTTTATATAATATTTTAGAGCATTTTCATTGTCTCCTTTTCTAAAATAAGCCAAACCCAACTGATCGTATACGTCAGCATAATGGGGATAAATTTTAATTGCTCTTTTAAACTCATTAATGGCTGAATCCAGATACATTACATCATTGTTTTTCTTCCACAAATCATTTACAACAGATAATCCGTAATGATAATGCATATGCGAACTTTGATCTGATTTTTTAACATCAGCCGCATACAAGGTATTGTTGCTTTCCCATTCAGTATTCCTATTAATGGTTTTAAAAGAATACAACAACAATATTATGGCTACAATACCCAAAGGCGCTTTCAACTTTGCAAGGAATTTTATAATACTATGATCAACAAATTTTTCATAATTCAGTTTGAAAAACCATGAAATCAGGAAGGCAAGAGATAACGTAAATCCAAGCAAAGGCACATATAAAAAACGTTCTCCCAATGAAGAGCCAATAAGTATAATTAGGTTTGTGTATAAAGAAAAAGTTATGAAGAAAAACAGAATCGCAAACGATAAAATATGCTTCCTTTTAAACAAAACAAGTGCCACCACAACAATGGCAAGGTGAACAAGCAAAGACAAAATTACTAGTATATTTGAAAAATCTGTAACAGGTATTTGATTATAAGAATAATCTGAAACCAGTTGATAAGGAAACAACAAAAGCAATAAGTACTTACCCATGATAAAAATTGCAGTAGCTTTCTGGCTTAAAAAGTCAGGTGCAGCGACCAATAAGTTATCAGCAACAGAAATTTTTGATGGATCATCCAATCCTCCCAGTATCTTCCAGCGAAGAGTCATAAACAATACAGATGGTATTAAAAACAATAAAGACAGGATTGCTATTCTTGAAAGTTTCAATTCAGAAAAAAAGTACAGACTTAATGGTATCACTGCCAGGAAAGTTACGACTCCCTCCTTGGACATAAAACCAAGAAAAAAGAAGAGCAGTGCAAGAATAATTTTGGTAAGCTTTCCCGAATCAACATATTTCCAGAGCCATTGCATTGCCAGTACTGCAAACAAAAAGGCTAAGATTTCATCCCTGCTTTTCACATTGGCCACAACTTCCGTATGCAAGGGATGTGCAATAAACAATAGAGTTGCTACAAATGGAATAAATAAACTATACTTCCGCAGCATTCGAACCAGCAATTTAAACAAAACAAAAGCTGTTAAAGCATACAACAATATGTTAATCAAGTGGCTGGCAAAAGGATTTACTGTATCTTCGTTATAAAACATTTCCCACTCAACAGCAAACATAATAAGAGATAAGGGACGATACATTACTCCTTCTGCATTCCAGTATCCATAACGGTAATGGGTTTTTAAAATGGTAGGAATTCCTTCTGTTCCTTTCTTCACCACCCAGTTTTCCTTAATCACAGAAAAGTCATCAAGCACAAATCCATTTTTCAGCGTATTTGCATACAACAAGAATGCAATTATTGCCAATAAAACACCCAACCGATTAACCAGTTTTTTGCTGGTCTCAGTTTGAGTTCTCTTCTTATTGTGAATCTGTTTTTCCTTTTTTGTACGCTTTTTTGACATTCTATATCTAAACTTGCAAGTAAATATATAAAAAAGCTCTTTCACAAAAAAGAAAAGCCTTCAACCGGGCGATTGAAGGCTCTCTAAAATAAAAAGGAATCTATTGTAATATGAAGGTGTAGGTAATAGTACCAATTTGAAAATCAGGAGAGCCGTTGTTTGTCTGCTTATTGAACTTTGTATTCAAT
>PKSZ01000177.1 GCA_002869425.1 Marinilabiliales bacterium | reverse complement strand
TTATTCATTTCAAACAAACATTGCGTGCACTCATTAAGCATAAAAATGAACCAACAATCACTGTTATTGCCTCAGACCAAACACCAGCAAAAGGAGAAATAGAATACTGGACTGAATTTCTTAATCAAGAAACACCAGTCTTTCTTGGTGTAGAGAAAATGTCTAAGTCGCTAGGTTGCGTGGTTGTTTTTCTGGACATGGTTAGGGTTCGAAGAGGCGTTTACGAAATTGTGATTTCAACTCTACATGAAAATCCAAAAGAAACTAAGGAGTTTGAAATAACTGAATCACATGTACGCTTTCTTGAAGACCTAATAAAAAAATATCCTGACAATTGGCTCTGGTCACATAAAAGGTGGAAGCATAAAAAAAAGAATCTCATCAAGTCTGAATAATATCACGATCCTACATATTGAATGTATTTTATCATTCCAGACATTATTCTTCTCAAATAAAATATTTACTTTGCTATCCAATTGATATTATCAATGGAAGTGCAGAAATCTGTTCATACATTTCATATTCCCGTAATGGGAATTGGGTTTACAATTGACACACCTGTCAGAGTAGCCAAATACGGGATTTCGTCAGTTATATCTTTAGCTGATGATTTGCTTATGGAAAAAATGAGGGCATTTTATTCCCAAAAGCATGGGCTCGCATTTCATCCTATTCCGAATATGGAAAAAGATCACCGGGCCAAACGAATTACGGCCTATCTGAATCTCATCAACAAACTGGTACAGGACAGTTTCCAATCTCTAAAAGAATCAGTGGGTAATGAAAAAGGAGAGTTAAGCTATTATCTTGAACTATTGCCTGACACCTCTGAGATCAAAACACAATTTCACTCAAAATTAAAGTCATCAAACCTTCAGAATGCTCATAAATCTATTCTTGACAAGCTAAAGCCAGGAGCAATTGATGTTAATATCATGACACTGCTTGACAAGCCAAACTACTTGAACAAAGAGCTTCTACCAGATATTTATAATGATGCACATGCAGCATTAAGAGGTTATTCAAAAAGTGATCTTGAGTCTTCCTTAATTCTTTCGGCAGGAATAAATACAAAGCTGTACAGCTACTTGGCAGAATTTGATTGTTTTTATCCAGACGAAAATTGGAATTTCACAAAAAGAATCATCCTGAAAGTCGCAGATTATAAGTCTGCCTTTATTCAAGGAAAATACCTTGCCCGAAAAGGATTATGGGTTTCAGAGTTTAGGATTGAATCTGGTTTGAATTGTGGGGGGCATGCTTTTATTTCTGATGGTTCACTTCTCGGTCCTGTTCTGGAAGAATTCAAGGCGGAGAAAGAAAACCTAATGAAGGAGTTGTATTCCGACTATGTAGCCGCACTGAAACAAAGAAACAAACCACAACCATCCAGTCCGGGAACGATTCATATTACAGTTCAGGGAGGAGTTGGATCGGCGCAGGAACATAAATTTTTATTAAACCATTACAAGCTTGATTCTATTGGCTGGGGAAGTCCTTTTTTATTGGTACCTGAGGTTGCAAATATTGATCCTTACACATTGGATCTTCTTCAAAAAGCAGGTGAAAGTGAGCTGGAAACAAGTAGGATATCACCCATAAACAAGCCATTTAATAGCCTCAAATCCAATACAAAAGACATTGAAAAGCTTAAGCGGATCAAACAAGGAAATCCTGGAAGTAATTGCCCGAAAGGGATACTGGCATTCAATAAAGAATTTACTGAAAAAGCAATTTGTACCGCATCCCGAGAATATCAATCTGCTAAAATAAAGGAAATAAAGTCTCTTGATTTGACACCAGAAGAAAAAGCAAAAAAGATTAATGAGATTACTGTAAAATCCTGTATTTGCGTTGGATTAGGAACATCTGCACTTCTCGTTAATGGTTTGGATACACAAATAGAAGGAGAAGGTGTTTCTGTTTGCCCGGGACCAAATCTAGCCTATTTCACAGATACATCAACACTGGCTATCACAGTTGACCATATTTATGGCCGAAAAAATATTCTGAAAAGAAAAGACAGACCACATGTGTTTATCAAGGAGCTTGAACTGAACATTGACTTCCTTACACAAGAGGTGAAAGAAAATAAATCCTCTGATCTGAGAGATTTCTCTCTGTATCACAAGAGGCTGTCTGAGGGAATAAGATATTATAAAGAACTCTTTTCTGAGAACCTGACCCTTGATTCAAAGGCTAATCTGGACGCTTTGCATAAACTGGAAGATAAGTTGAAAGAGCTAAAAAAATATAACTAGTACCATAAAATTCAACCTCATCCTTTTGTGTCTACAAAAAAGAGGGGAATTAAATTCCAAAGGAGGGCTACACTTTTACTCCCATAACGAGAATGTCATCAATCTGCTCAACTTCAATCCCTTCGTCCAACCTATATTTACGCCAGCTTTCAATAGTATTATTTAGAATTTCTTTTTGTTGATCCATAGACTTGTCCTGTATTGACAGAATAAGCTCTTTGAATTTCTTTACCTTGAATTTTTTATCTGCCGGTCCTCCAAACTGATCCTGAAAACCATCAGAAAAGAAATACAGTACATCTCCTTCTAATAAATCAATTTCATTGTTCTTAAATG
>PKSZ01000090.1 GCA_002869425.1 Marinilabiliales bacterium | reverse complement strand
CGCATTCAAATAAGATGTATTTTAATGCCCCTATTTCCTATCAGTCTCTGGATCCTGAGGGTGATTTTCTGGATGTGAACGAATACTGGTGTACCATTCTTGGTTATAAGAAGGAGGATGTAATTGGTAGAAATTTTTCGTATTTTCTTGTTGGAGACGCAAAGGATTCATTTAAGAAGAATTTTAACTATTTCAAAAACAATGGCGTTATTGATGGTGTTGAATTTGAAATGAGAAGAAAGGACGGAAGGCATATATTTGTTCGTTTTAGTGGAGTAATTGAAGCAAATGAGTCTGACGATATGATTTGCTCACATTGTGTAATGAGCGACATTACAGAATCAATAGCTGAAGAACGATTTATCAGGAAAGAACTGGAAACAGTCAACAAATATCTTAATCTGGCAGGTAGTTTCATTGTTGTGATTGGTCGTGATCAGAAAGTTGAGTTTATCAATAATAAAGGATGTGAAATTTTACAGAAAGAAAGAAGCAAAGTAATAGGAACCAATTGGTTTGATGGGCATCTTGTAGGTGAAGATGTTGAAATGATCAAGGCTTATTTTAATGATATTATTGCTGGTAAGGCTGATTTGGAGGAGTATTTTGAGAATAAGATTATTACTGAAAGTGGAGATCATCGTTTAATTTCCTGGAAGAATAGTGTGATAAGAAACAATGAAGGAAAAATTGTTGGTACAATAAGCTCTGGTGATGATATTACTGAAAAGTACCAGTTTGAACTCAAGCTTCAGGAAAACCAACGAATGCTGAAAGAAAGAAATGACGAATATGCTACAGTAAACGAGGAGCTAAGACAGAAAAATAATGAATATCAGAGTTTGCATGAAGAATATTCTGCAAACAATGATGAATTGCATAAGCTTAATGAAAAGTTACGGGATCAATACAGGTTGTTGAAAGAGAGCGAGCATCTATTCCGAACAGTTGTTAAAAGTTCACTGCCAATAATATTTCGTTTGGATGAAAACGGAGATTTTCTTCTTTCTGAAGGAAGGAGCCTTACGAAGCTTGGATTAAGCCCTGGTCAGGTTGTGGGACAATCTGTTTATGATGTTTATAAAGATTTCCCGGAAGTGCTGAAAGCTGTAAAAGAAACGTATAAAGGTAAGGAAACAAGGCCTGTTGTCAAGCTGCCGGGAATCGCAGGAGATACCTTTTTTGATACATCATTCTCACCAATCATTGATGAGGAAAGGAAAATTGTTGGGGTAGTAGGCATGGCTGTTGATATAACTGAAGAAAGGCAAGCCAGACAAAAGTTGGAAGAGAATGAAATAGAGCTCAAGAAGCAGAATGAAGAGTATTTGGCTGTTAATGAGGAGTTAAAGGATGCTAACAACCGGATAATTGAGATTAATCAATATCTTGAAGATTCAAAAAAGCAATTCGAAACAATTGTCGAACATATGATTGATGCCTTGTTCGTTTTCAATGAGCAATCAGAAATTGTTGAGCAAAATGCTGCAGCCAGGAAAATGTTTGGAATTAAACTGGATGAATCTTTACTAATCGGTTTTGGAGATTTATTGCATGATGATAATCTGAAATTTGAGGAAATCATGCAAGGGGTAAGAGTGTATGGTAAGTTTGCAGGGGAATATTCTGGTAAAATTAATGGTGGAAAGCATATCGATTTGGATATTTCAGCAACAAGCATCCGATTAAGGGGAGAGGAACACTTTCTTCTGATCATGAGAGACATTTCAGAAAATAAGAAAAAGGAGCAAAAGATTTTAGATAATGAGAGAAAATTGAAGCATCAAAACGAGGAATACGAAGCTATAAATGAGGAGCTTAGGGAGGTAAATGAGCGTTTGAATAAGCTAAATGTGGTTTTAAAGGATAAGCAGGCATATATTGATAGTATAATTACAGCTGCACCAGCAGGTATTCTGGTTGAGATGGAGAGGATTATTCATTTTGCTAATGATGAGGCTTGTAAGATAACAGGATATGAAGCTAGTGAGCTTTCTAATATGTCTGCAGAATTACTTTATTTTAGCAAAGAAGAATATATTCGTGTGGGTAAGCTTGTAATGAAAGATATTTCTGAAGTTAGATATTCACGAGTAGAGACAAGCTGGCGAAGAAAAGATGGAGAGGCTGTAAGTGTCTTATTGTCTGCGTCTTTGATTGATTCAGAAAATCCGGATATGGGCGTGACTGTTGTTGTTTTAGATATTACAGCAATAAAACAGTACGAAGGTCAGCTTAAGATTGCCAAGCAAAAGGCCGAAGAGATCGCCATCGTTTTGGGGGGAATCATTCCTCAGGGGGATTTTGCCGACATGTTTGAAGCCGGCGTGAAAGCAATCTTCACTCCCGGCGCTTCCCTCCACGAAATCACTCGGTCCGTTCAAGGGCTAGGAGAAAAGAAACGAGACAGCGAAGTCGCATAGAACCGTCTGGAGATGGACGGAAGATCCCACCCCGACGTAGCTTCGTCTCCGCCAGTCGTCGCACCGACATACCGGCCTGGTACACCCCCTGGTTCCTCCATCGGATTCGAGCCGGGTCGTGCCAGGTAGCCAACCCCTTTCGACCCTCTCAGCATACCACCGTCTCCCTCCTCCCTG
>PKSZ01000016.1:615-3219 GCA_002869425.1 Marinilabiliales bacterium | reverse complement strand
GTAAAACAACTTGATGGATTTGCCATTGGCCTTTTCTTTATCCAGTGAAGAATTTGATCCCGGAACCCGAATCAAATCACCCATACTGCAAATGATGGTATCTTGCATATCGCTATAAGCAATTGCCTGATCGATAAATTTTTTACTGGAAACACAAACCGGACAACCTGGACCGGAAAGCAAAGAGATATTTTCTGGAAGGAGGGAAGGGATGCCAAATTTTTGTATAGACATGGTATGCCCTCCGCATACTTCCATAAATGCAACCTGTTTTTTTGAAATTGCATGAATTTGACGGGATAGTCTGCTAACCAATTCTTTATCCCTGTATTCGTCGATATATTTCATTTATACGATGCGTTTGCCGGTTTGTTTTTCTTCTTCGTCAAGCTGTTGGTTCAATTCTTCAAATTCATCAAAGGTTTTTAAGGTTTCGAGTGCTTCTTCTTCGGATATTTTCTGAATGGCAAATCCTGCATGCACCAGGATATAATCACCCACTTCTACATCACCAACCATTCTGATATTGGCTGTTGTCTTTGCACCACCAACAGTAACTTCTGCATTTTCTCCTTCAATTTTTGATATTTGAGCAGGAACACTTAAACACATAATAATTAGCTTTTTTTGTTTATTTTTTTTGCTGCTATTGCAAGTTGTCCCAGCGCTATTCCACCATCATTACTTGGAACTTTTTCATGAAAATAAACACTATACCCAACTTGCATTAGCTTTTCTTCAAGTTTTTCAGTCATATATTTGTTTTGAAATGTTCCTCCTGAAAAAACAACTTTACGAATATTTTTTCTTTCGGACATCTTCAAAACCATTGTAAAAATAACTGAAATAATTGTATTGTGAAATTTCGCAGCGATAATCGGTATTGAAATACTTAATTTTATATCCTTAACTATTCCCTGAACCATTTTGCTAAGATCAATAAATTCGGTTATATCGTATGTATATTGATCATTAACTGTTTGATCCAGTACAGATTCCAGCCTAATAGGTCCTTCTGCCGGAAATGTATTTTTATGATTAATATTTAAAATGGCAGCAACAGCATCAAAATATCTTCCGGCTCCTGAAGATAAGGGACAGTTTATATTTTTTTCGATGGCCTGCAGGATTAGTTCAATGGGGTGTGATTTGATTTTGTCATTGAAAGGAATATCCATATCTAAAAAATCCCGTCCGTATACTGAATGCAATAGTGATACACCCATTCTCCATGTCTGTTCTGCTGCTTTATCGCCTCCCGGCAACGGCAAATATTTAAAATGAGAAAATCTTGTAAATGATTCTAAATCACAAAACAAAAATTCACTTCCCCAGATATTTCCGTCTTCGCCCAAACCAGTACCATCCATGCTAATACCAATCACTTCTTCATCCAACATATGTTCAGTCATGCATGAAGCAATATGTGCATGGTGATGTTGTACTTGTACGACCGGTATATTTAACTCATTGGCAAATCTGCTGGATAGATAATCCGGATGCAGATCACATGCAATATATTTTGGACTGATCCTGAATAATTTACAATATCGGTTAAAACTTTCCTTATAAAATTCAAATGTTTCAAGGTTTTTTAGATCGCCAATATGCTGACTCATAAATGCCTGGTTACCTTTTCCAACACAAAAGCAATTGACCAGTTCTGCGCCAGTTGCAACAATACCATCAACCTGAAATTGTAGATTAACCGGGGCTGGAGCATATCCTCTTGATCTTCTGAAGATTCGTTCTTTATTTGCAATGAATTTGCTTACTGAATCGTCGGTACGGTTATAGATATCTCTGTTATAGCTTACAATAGCATCTGTTATTGATCCAAGTTCATCTATAGCTTCTTTATCTTCTGTTATAATTGGTTTTCCAGAAATGTTTCCACTGGTTAAAACAATTGCATGGGTTTTTAGTTTCTCAAAGAGCAAATAATGAAAAGGCATATAGGGTAAAAATGCACCTACAGAATTCAGTCCGATGCATACATTGTCTGCAAGTTGTTTTTTTAACCCTACAAGAACGACGGGCCTCCTCCATGATCTTAGAGTAGCTTCTTCTCCTTCTGATATGATGGCATATTGATGAATTGTATTTATATCCTTAAACATAACAGCCAGTGGCTTACCATCTCTTTGCTTTATTCTACGTAAATTATCTACAGCTTCATTGCTTGTAGCATCACATGCCAGGAAGAACCCTCCCAAACCCTTGATAGTAACGGTTTTTCCAAGATCAATCAGCGATGCTGTTCTGTTTAGAATTTCCTGAATGTTATGATAATTTTCCGAAGTTGTATGCATTGTGTATTCAGGGCCACAATTATTACATGCCACAGGTTGCGCATGGAATCTACGATTGAGGATATTTGTATACTCTTTTTTGCATTGTGCACACATAGGAAAGACGTCCATTGTGGTCTTTTCTCTGTCGTATGGCAGATCTTTTATAATCGTAAACCTTGGACCACAATTTGTGCAATTGATAAAAGGATAATCGATACGATGCTTTTGTTTTTTAAGGTCTTCCAGACATGCATCACATACAGCAATATCTGGCGAAATGTCTGTAATTGCATCAGACCTGTTTTTACTT
>PKSZ01000016.1:0-603 GCA_002869425.1 Marinilabiliales bacterium | reverse complement strand
AATTTCAAATTTGTTGTATTGTGTAAAATCTGTTTCTACGATACTTATTGAATTAATGTAGGAAGCCGCCGGCTTTTCATTTTGGATTCTTTCAGATAGAGAATTGGTAATGCTTTCAGAACCATTTATTTCAATAAAAACACCATCGTTACTGTTTTCAACCCAGCCTTTGAGATTCATTTCATGTGCCAGCCTATAGACAAATGGCCGGAATCCAACACCCTGAACCAAACCTTTAATATGAATGCGATAGTTTTTTGTCATAGTCTGAATACACATTACAAAGTTAGTTTTATATTCTTTAATTGGATGTAATTCTGGTATGTTCGGTTGCATACTTTTGGAACATATTATCGATGATAAATTTTTTATAGTTTTGAAGCCGAGTATTTAATCTTTATAAATGACCAAATTACCTTTTCGAACAGTTGAAAGATTGAGCAAATACAGACGAATGCTTCGTCAGTATGAGTTTTTGGAAGAACCACATATTTTTTCTCATGATCTTGCCCGAATTATGCAAATAACACCAGAGCAGGTTAGAAGAGATCTGATGTTGATAGGTGTTAAGGGTAATGATATAAGGGGATATAATGTAAATGA
>PKSZ01000510.1:2567-5172 GCA_002869425.1 Marinilabiliales bacterium | reverse complement strand
CTATACAAGATGGCAAAATCATAATATTCAAAATGTTCGGCCATTCTAATATCCATTATGCGATTGGCAATAATGAATCCTTCTTCAGTGTCTGTGGATGCTTTTAATATTCGTATTTTGCTACCCTGTTCTTTAGAAGACCATACCTTTTTTTCAATTTTATTTTTATTCTTGGCAATCAGGCTATTTGCAGCATTAACAATGTTTTTTGTTGAACGATAATTTTGTTCAAGTTTATAAAGCTTGTAGTTTTTATAATCATTTTTGAAGTTTAAAATGTTTTCAATTTTAGCACCTCGGAATGAATATATGCTTTGGGCATCGTCTCCAACAACACATAAGTTTTTATGTGTTGCTGCAAGTTTTTTGATGATCAGGTATTGTGAATAATTGGTGTCCTGGTACTCATCCACCAGTATATAATCAAATTTTTGTTGATATTTTTCTAAAATATCTGTGTTGTCTCTGAATAAAATATTGGTATTCATCAACAAGTCATCAAAATCCATTACTCCTGATTTGTAAATCCTCTGGGCATATTGTTTGTAAATTCTATGTATTTCAGGTTTTTTAGCCGCACGATCTCTTTCATATATCTGTGGATTGTTGGCATAATTTACCGGAGTAATCAGGTTGTTTTTTGCAGCAGATATTCTGCTTAATACTTCATTGGGTTTATAGGTTTTATCGTCTAGTTTTAAATCTTTAATTATTTTTTTTATAAGATTTTTGGAGTCTACCGTGTCATATATCGTGTACGATGATTTGTAGCCTAGTCTTTCAGATTCAAATCTTAATATTTTTGCGAAAATAGAGTGGAAGGTACCAATCCAGAGATTTCTTGCTTTATCATCACCAACCAGAGATGAAATTCTTTCTTTCATTTCTTTGGCAGCTTTATTGGTGAATGTTAGTGCTAGAATTCGGTGAGCCTTAACACCTTGACTAAGCAGATAGGCAATCCGGTATGTAAGAACCCTGGTTTTTCCTGCACCAGCACCAGCTATTACAAGGCTGGGGCCCATGTAATTTACTACTGCCTCGTGCTGCTTTTCATTTAACTGATCAATAAATTCTTCCATTGTAAAAATTGAGAGGGTAAAGTTAGATGTAGGTATGCAAAACTCAAAAGTTATTTATAAACAAGTTTGAAAGAAAAAGTAAAAACCCGGGCAACTATTTTGTCAGACCGTTTGTCTATGCTATGAATAAACGAAGAATTCTTGAAAATAAAGATTGTTTTCGTTATGTTTGTGAGTTAATCAATAGTTGACGCTAAAAATTATGAAAATGAAAAAGTTAACATTCTTATTATCCGCATTTTTTGTAATTCTGTTTGTGGTTTCAGGAACCGCTCAGAATAAGTCTATTATCATTGAAGATGGAGAAGGCTTTTTTAAAGAGCAAGATGATGTAATGATTGCGGAATTTGTTCTGAAGGGCATTCCAGCAGCAGAAAATGTTAAATACGTCACAGAGAACGTATTGATGCTTGATGGGGTTGTAAAGTTTGGAATAAAAAATTATCCTTTAGAAGGGAAAGAAACACAGCGCGAATGTTTGGTTGTGCTGAAAAAGGAAAATTATGTGAGTTCTTTTACCCAAGTCATGAGCTTGCTGAAGGTTACAAAAGTTGAGTTAGGAGAAGTTGAAAAGGAAATTACGGATTTTATCGAAGATTATAGAAAATAAAGCCAAATAAAAATAAAACTTATGAAAGCTAATAGCCTTAAAAAACTGAAATTATTAAGTTTTGTATTGTTGGTAGCATTGTTGTTCGGAAATATGCAAAGTTATGCTCAGTCTATTTATTCAAACTCTGCAGACTTTACAATTCCAACAGAGTATGCTGATGATGCGACTAGTCCATGGCCATCCAATATGCAGGATGAAGTGTTCATATTTTGTTCAAATGATCCTGCTGCAGGTGAGTTAACAGCCCCGTTTGGTGGGTGTAATTACCAGTGGTTTGAATATGACAACGGATCATATGTGCCTATCGCTGGAGCAACAACTGAAACAATAACAGGTTTGACCTCCAATGGATATAGGGTGGTTACTGCTTGTAGTGGTGATACAAGTTGTTTTAATGCCTGGGTTTATGTGAATGAAACTGCACTTGATACCTGGATTGAAGATCAATCTGGTCAGGATGTGGGTGATGAACTTGTGGGTTGTGATCCTTTTTCAATCCATATAACAGGGGATCCTGTAACTGATTTTACAGTTTATAATCCTCCTGCGACAGATTTTATTGTTGGACCCAATACTGAAATTGAGGTATGCTTCACGGCTGAGCACACTTGGGTGTCAGACCTTGGTTTCTACCTTGTAGCACCAGGATATGGCCCGGGAAGTGTTCCGTACCAGCCTTCGACTCCAGGTACAACAGGTACGGTTGAGTTGATGCCTTCTGTTGCAGCATGGGATCAGGGTGTAACTAGTCTAAATAGTAGTATTTTGGGATGTTCAATGCCTTCACAGATTGGAACAAATTGTAACAGTGGAGATGATGTGGATCAACTGTGTTTCAATAACACACTATCCAATATTCCTTGTATTTGTGACATGCCTACTCCATTAACCGGAAATTATGGTTTTGCTG
>PKSZ01000510.1:0-2562 GCA_002869425.1 Marinilabiliales bacterium | reverse complement strand
TTTATGGGTTTAATGCAGGTCTTGGTGGCTGGGCAGTTCAGATATATGACTGTATCGGTGCAGATGTTGGATATTTGCAGGAAGCTTCAATTACTTTCATAGATCAAGGGCAGTGTGGAACATCAGTGATTCAGTATAACTCAGGACCGATAAGTTCTGATATTAATGATAACTCTTGTGATGACCAATCGGCTTCAAGATATATTGTGCCATTAGCTACACCATATCAATATACAATTTCCAACACAATAGACGATATTTACTGGGAAGTGGATGGTGTGTTTTATGACGATCAAACGGATATAGATTTTACTTCTGGTAACCTTCCAACAGTTACTACTACGTATGTTGGTGTGGTTCGAGATAACCTCGGATGTGAAAAAAGAGATTCTGTAACTTTTGTTACTTCTCCAACGGATGCAACCATTACTGTTTCAAACACAGATTATTGTGTTTATGATGATCCAGTGCAACTGACAGCAATGGATGGTGGAGGTTTCTGGAGTGGCCCTGGTGTTACCAATGGATATTTTTATCCTTCTACTGCAAATATTGAACAGGACAACTGGATTCACTATTCAATTGGAGGTCCATGTCCGGATGAAGATTCCATTAATCTCTCAGTTCATGAGCCACCATCAGTATATGATATGCAGCCTGATAGCTGTGTTGCATCAGGAGATTATTACATAGTAGAGTTCTCAATTACAGGTGGTAGTCCTGGAGGAAATCCAAATTATTATACGGTTATTGATTCTGTTTCGGGCTTATCAGCAGGAACGGTGAACTATGTAAATGGAGAGTATGTTTTTACAAGTAATGAAATACCTCATAATATTGGTAATATTTCTGCTTATACATTTATCGTAGATAACGGGTCTGGATGTGGAACTGTTTCTGTATATCCTTTTGAAGTATGCGGTTGTGAAACGCATGCAGGTAGCCTCCTTCCTGCAACAATAACTATTTGTGAAGGGGAAGATGCTCACTTTATGCATATGGCAGACTCTAGTTTAACTGATGACGATATTTTTGAATACATTTTAAGTGACGGTGTGCAGCATCAGGCTTCAACCGGGCAATTTTATTATGAAGCGCTTGCAACTTCAGATGATACGATCTTTACACATTCCGAGGTAGCCAGTGTTATTAATTATGGTCAGACATATTATATTACAGCTATTGCTGGTTATGCTGACTCTGTTGGAGCTCAATCTCAGTGGCATGTGAATCCTGAAGATGTTTGTTATTCTCAATCAATGTCAATTCCTGTTGTTTGGATGGAAAATCCAACTGCAATTATTCCATTGGCACAGGATGAAGTTTGTGGTAAATCAATAGATCTTGCAGCTACAGCACCTACAGTAGGTAATGGAGGCTGGAGTAGTTCAGCTAACTTTATTACTACTGGAACAAGTGTTTATACGGATCCTAATGTAACAGTAACGATAGCAGAAGATTTTGGCCCACAAACTTTTTATTGGACAGTTTATAATGGACAATGTTTCGCAAAAGATTCGATTCTTATCAATTTCAATCAAACACCTGTTGCTTATGCTGGACCAGACAAAACAGTTTGTGGAAACATGGCTTATACAGAAGCTGTACTTTCTACTGGTACTGGAGGAGAATGGACAGGGCCAGCAAGTTCAAATTTCTGGGAAGAAACTGAGCTTGATTCAGTTGTTTCAGTGAACAATTATGGAACGTATACATTCACCTGGACAGAAACATACAATGGACTTTGTTATGATGAAGATTATGTAAATATTACATTTATTCACTCACCAACTCCAGATGCAGGTGATAATGATACAGTTTGTGGAACAGATTATAGTTTACACTGTACAAATAATTTGCCGGATAGCATCAGGGTAGGACATTGGTCATATACACCACTTAGCTGTCCTACATGCGCAGTAAGTTTTGATGACGCAAATTCACCGCAGACAGATATATTTATCTCAGGTAACTTTGGTGATTCAACAACGGTAATGTTTGTATGGTACGAAAGAAATAGCGTTTCTATTGCTCCTGTTTGTGAAACAACAGATACAGTTTTAGTTACCTTTGTTGATATGCCCTTTGCGAATGCAGGCGATGATCAGGATGTTTGTGGAAATACAGTGCAGTTAAGTGCTTATGTTGATGCAAGTGATTTATTTGTATCCACATGGTCAGTTGATGTGCCAGCCTTATTTGATACTTCAGATGTGCCCGTAGATAGTATAGGAATAACAGGATCAATAGCCGGACAAAGTGATCCGAATGCTTACCTGACAATTAATTCCCTTGGTTTGTTTGGAGATACCGGAGTAGTGGTTGTAAATGTATCATGGTTGGTTAGTAACCTCAATTGTAAAGTAATTGATGATGTTCAGGTCACTTTTTATCAGGAACCTGAAGCACAGGCCGGACTTGATGAGACTGTTTGTGGATATACATATCAGTTCCAGAGTGAAAGGAGTATTGATTCAGCAGATGCATCTTTATGGACAGTTTATGATGGCCCAACGCTTAGTGGTATATCATATATTCCAAATCCACCGGTTGATACCAATA
>PKSZ01000095.1 GCA_002869425.1 Marinilabiliales bacterium | reverse complement strand
TTGAAAGATTCCAGGGGATTTCTGTGGTTGAGCTCAAATAAGGGTTTAACGCGGTATAATCCGGAAAATGGAAATGTTAAGATTTATGATATTAACGATGGTCTGCAGAGCTATGAATTTAATGGTAAATCATGCTATAAAAGCAAACGGGGCGAAATGTTCTTTGGGGGCATAAGAGGCCTCAATTATTTTTTCCCGGATAGCATCAAAGACAATCAATACAAGCCTCCTGTTGTGATAACTGACTTTTCAATTTCTAACCAATCTGTTCCCGTAAATGAGAAATTTAATGGACGGGTGATTTTATCGAAACCTATATATAATTCAGAAGAAATTGAGCTTACACATGAAGATAATGTTGTAACTTTTGAATTCTCTTCTTTGGATTTTGCTGACCCATCTAAAAATCAGTATGAATATAAGATGGAAGGATTTGATAAGGACTGGAATGAAATAGGTAACCGGCGGTATACTTCATATACCAACTTGCCGCATGGGGAATATGTTTTTATGGTTCGTGGCTCAAATTGTGATGGAGTATGGAATACTGAAGGAACAAGCTTGCGTGTTGTAGTGCTTCCTCCGTGGTGGAGAACACATTTTTTCTATATTTCTGTAACCTTGGCTTTTATTTTGATTGTGTTGGGCTACATTAGATTCAGGGTACACAGATTGAAAAGGGATAAGGAAATTCTGGAAGTGGAAGTAGCCAGGCGAACAGATGAAATAGAGGAACGAAAGGAAGAACTTTCTGCACAAGCACAGCATTTGGAAATGGTGAATAAAAGGTTGGAGGAATTATCTGTAGTTGCAAGAGAAACGGCCAATGCAATAACCATTTTTGATAATACCGGTAAAATAGAATATCGTAACAATGCTTTTATGAAGTTATACGGTGAGTATTTAAAAGAGCCGGTTTTGAAAGAAGGACATTCTTTGAGTGAGCTTGATAAAAAGTATAAAATTCATTCGTATTTTGATGACTGTTTAAGAGAAAAGAAACCAATTACATTTACGTCAAGAAGAAAACTGGAAGATAAATCCGATCACTGGATTCAAACAACACTTACTCCTGTTTTTGATGAATTGGGGAAAGTTGAGAAGCTTGTCTCTATTGATACAGACATTACGGAAATCAAGTCAGCAGAGAAAAAGATTCTGGAACAAGCAGAAGAATTGGAAATGTTATCTCTGGTTGCCAGTAAAACCGATAATGCAGTTATTATTGCTGATCAATGTGGTGAAATAGAATGGGTTAATGAGGGTTTTGTGAACATTACAGGTTATACATTTGAACAGTATAAGAAAGAAAGAGAAACAAATTTTTACAATGCCATCACAGTGCCGGAAGTAAGAGAAACACTCAAAGAAAATATTGACAATAAAAAATCTACAAGTTATTATTCTCAACTTACCACAAGAACCGGAAATACTATATGGTTGCAGTCAACCATCAATCCTTTGTTTGATAAAGATGGAGAGTTGATTAAGCTAATTGCCATTGAGAGTAATATCAATAAGCTTAAAAAAGCAGAAGAGGAGATTAAACGCAAGAACAGGCAGATTACCGATAGCATCAATTATGCACAGAAGATTCAGAATTCTATTTTGCCTTCAGATCAGGAGTTTAAGCGTGTTTTTAGTGATTATTTCATACTCTTTAAGCCCCGGGATATTGTTTCCGGCGATTTTTACTGGTTAACAGAGCTGGGAGATAAAATTATTGTGGCATGTGGAGATTCTACTGGTCATGGAGTCCCTGGTGGTTTTATGAGCATGATGGGTAATGCCTTATTGAATGAGATTGTTCTGGAAAAAGGTATTTATTCAGCTTCAGATGTATTAAAACAACTGAATTTATCCATTCGATCAGCTTTAAAACAATCTTTGGAAGGAGAGCAGGAAGATGGTATGGATATCAGCATTTGTTGTATCGATAAAGGAACAAAAATGCTTGATGTTGCAGCTGCGAATCAAACAATTTATTATCGTACAAAAGAAGGATTTTTGCAAGAATATGAAGGAGATATTTTTTCTGTTGGAGGAATGTTGCTTTCCAAGCCTGAAGTAAAATTTGGTAGTAAGCAGTTGCCTTTGAGTGATATAAGTGCTGTTTATATGTGCAGTGATGGTTACCAGGATCAGTTTGGTGGTGAGCACAACCAGAAGTTTATGTCTGCAAGACTGAAAGAATTGATATCGAGTGTGATGGACAAAACAATGACCGAACAATATGCTAGTATTGAAGCAACTTTTGAAATCTGGAAAAAGGATCAAAAACAGATAGATGATATTCTTGTAATGGGGCTTAAGTTTTAATTAACAGGGATGCTGCTCAGCAAAACAAGATTGTTAAGATCAGAATAATCATACTGATACAATCCATCTTCTCCTATCATTAATAACACATTTCCCAAAGGAATTACGTCGAATGCATTGATGTTGCTAAAATTGTTAATCATATGCTGATCAATATTCAATTTATCTGATACATCATATACTTTCAGACCATCATCGCCATCACAAATAAATAATACATCATCATCAATACCTAAACCATATGGCGATGTAAGAGCATAAGATTTAACAAGTTCAGGGCTGCTTAT
>PKSZ01000334.1:517-3142 GCA_002869425.1 Marinilabiliales bacterium | reverse complement strand
TTAGGCATTCGTGCCATAAAGGAAAGTGGCGGACTGATCATGGTACAGGATTTTTCTGATGCTAAATTTGATGGCATGCCCAAAAGTGCAATTTCTACGGGCATTGTGGACTATATTCTTCCGGCGAAAGATATTGGAGAAGCATTGTATAAGTATGTTCAGCATCCACTTGTAGCCAATGATACCGGAGATGACAAAGAGAAAAAACAACAAACTGACTATATGAAAATCTTAAGTATAGTCAGAACCAATACTGGTGAAGACTTCTCTTATTACAAACCCAAAACAATCATCAGAAGAATCGAACGTCGAATAAGCGTTAATCAATTCGAACAACTAAATGATTATCTAAAATACCTGGTTCATTCAAAAAAAGAAAGTGAAATTCTTTCGAAAGAATTTTTGATTGGTGTTACTCAATTCTTTAGAGACAAGGAAGCTTTTGAGCTCATTGAAAAAAATGTAATTCCAACACTATTTGAAAATGCTTCAGAAAAAAAAGAAATAAGAATCTGGAGTGCAGGTTGCAGTACGGGTGAAGAAGCTTATTCAATAGCAATTCTCTGTAAAGAATATATGGATAAGAACGATATAAACTATGACGTTAAAATATTTGCAACCGATCTGGATTATGATGCCATCAAATATGCAGGCATTGCATCCTACCCTGAAAGTATTGTTTCAGATATAAGTACAAACAGGCTTCAAAAGTACTTTACCAAACACAATGATTTTTATCATATTCGTGATGAATTGAGAAAAATGGTAATCTTCTCCCGTCACAATATCGTTAGCGACCCTCCCTTTTCAAAGCTTGACGCCATCATTTGCAGAAACCTGTTAATCTATCTTAAAAATGAGCTGCAGGCTAAAATTTTTGGACTCTTTCAATATTCCTTACTTGAAAACGGAATTCTTTTTCTGGGTATTAGTGAGAGCCTTGGAGAAGCATCATCAGCCTTTGAGCCTATTAGCAGCAAACATAAGATTTACCAATACAAACCTGGTAATAATCCACCTGCTTTAAGTGGCTTGATAGAAATAAGAAAAAACAAAAATATTAAAATACAACCTGGATTCATCAATCCAACCAACACTACTGCTACTCGTGATATAAGTGTTGGGAGCATATACGAAAAGGCAATCAATCATTTTGCACCTTCAGGTGTTATCATTGATTCACAAAACAACATAGTACACTATTTCAAAGACATAAAACAATATCTGGATTTTCCGGATGGAAAACCCACCAACAATTTTATTGAACTGGTTGATAAGCAGCTTTCAATGGTATTGTCTAACTTAATTTATAAGGTTAAAAAGGAAAAAAAGACAAATACTTTGTCCAAGTTTAAATTTATTTCCAACGATACAATAAAGCTATTAAACATAAAGGCTTTCATAATCAATATATCAAAGTATAAGCAGGAATACGTTGTTGTTACAATTGAAGAAGACAGTATAAAACCTATTCCTGAAAAGGATGATGAAGATGCCACAACTTTTGATTTTGATTTACAAGCAGCCGAAAGAATAAAAGAGCTTGAACGAGAACTACAACACAGAGAAGAAAATTTAAGGACAACGGTTGAGGAGTTGGAAACTTCCAATGAAGAATTACAGGCAACAAATGAAGAACTGGTTTCATCCAACGAAGAATTACAATCAACCAATGAAGAGCTACAATCAGTAAACGAGGAACTCTATACTGTTAATTCACAATACCAGGAAAAAATCAAGGACTTAACCACGCTAAATAATGATGTAAACAATCTATTAGCGAATACCAATATTGGTACTTTATTTCTGGATAGCAACCTTACGGTAAGAAAATTTACACCTGAAATAAAGAAAGTGGTTAATGTAATGGAAATAGATATTGGCAGACCCTTTAGCCATTTAACATTAAAATGCGATTATAACCGTTTGGTTTAAGATGTTAACAATGTACTCGACACACTGGTTTCAAAAGAAATTGAGTTGCAGACTCCAGATGAAAAGTGGTACTTAATTCGCATACAACCATACAGACACAGCGACAGATCAATTCATGGTGTTGTAATTACGCAGGTTGAAATTACCAATCTGAAAAATGCTGTAAAATCCAATATGATTCTGAGCACTGCAGTTGAGCAAAGTGCAAATAGTATAATGATTACCAATTTACAAGGTGAAATAGAATATGTAAACTCTTCTTTTTGTAAAACTTCGGGTTATGCTGCAGAAGAAATAATTGGAAAAAAGCCATCCTTCATGAATTCAGGTACTCATCCAAAAGCATTTTTCAAAAAAATGTGGAATACCATTCTAAAAGGAAACAACTGGCGGGGTGAAGTATGTAATATTGACAAAAAAGGCAACATATTCTGGTTCTCTACAAGTATTTCAGCCATTAAGGATGAAAATGAGATAATCACAGGACTTGTCGCAATAAGTAAGGATATTACATCGAAAAAAGAAGCTGAAAAAGCATTGTACGAAAGTGAAGAAAAATACAGACGCTTCTTCGAGACACTCACCCAAGGTGTTGTATATCAAGATGGTAATGGCAAGATTATTTCAGCAAATAAAGCCGCAGAAGACATACTGGGTATGACTCTTGAACAAATGTTGGGCATTACTTCC
>PKSZ01000334.1:0-456 GCA_002869425.1 Marinilabiliales bacterium | reverse complement strand
CATTACTTCCATGGATCCGGCATGGATAGCAACCCGTGAAAATGGAGAAGAATTCCCTGGTGATGAGCACCCAGCAATGATTGCTCTAAAAACTGGCACACAAGTAAATGACGTAGTTATGGGAATATATAATCCAATAAAGGAGAAACAAACATGGATTTGTATTGATGCCATACCTATTTTCAAAAAAGGAAAGAAAAAGCCACATGAAGTTTATGCTTTATTCAGAGACATTACGGCACAAAAGGAAGCAGAAAAAAAACTTGAAAAAAATAAAAACCTATACATTAATCTATTTAATTCGCTGAAGTTCGGATTTGCCTATCACGAGATGATAACCGATAAAAATGGCAAGCCTGTAGACTACAGGTTTATTGAGATTAACTATGCTTATGAAGAACTTACCGGATTAAAAAGAGAAGAAATAATCAACAAAACAGTCAAAGAAGTTTTACC
>PKSZ01000019.1 GCA_002869425.1 Marinilabiliales bacterium | reverse complement strand
GCTATCATGAAACGATAAGATATAAAAAACAAAACAATGATTATCTGCAAGAAGTTAAATTAGAAATAAATCAAATTATTAATATACTATGAAACGGATCGTACAAAAAATACTAATGCTTGCTACAGGATTATTTTTTTTGTTACCGTCAGCCTTTGCTCAAGAATCCAAAAAATTAAACCAAACAGTTAGAGGACAGGTTGTTGATAAAGAGAGTCAGGCTACACTGCCTGGAGCTAATATAGTTATACTGAACACAGATCCCATAATAGCGGGTGTTACAGATGTTGAAGGTAATTTTCGCATAGAGAATGTTCCGCTTGGAAGAGTGGATATCAAAGTGAGTTTTTTAGGTTACAAACCTTACCTGGTATCAGAAATGCAAGTAACAGCAAGTAAAGAAGTCGTTCTGAAAATACAATTACAGGAGGATGCATTTTCTTTAGAAACAGTTACCGTAAATGCATACAAAGACAAAACAGGAACCATCAATTCTATGGCAACTATAAGCGCCAGAACTTTTTCTGCTGAAGAAACACGAAGATATGCAGGCGGCATGGATGATCCTGCACGTATGGCATCAGCTTTTGCAGGTGTTGCAGTTGGCAATATTCAGGATAATTCAATCATTATTCGGGGGAATTCACCCAAAGGCGTATTGTGGCGTCTTGAAGGTGTAGATATTCCTAATCCGAATCATTTTTCAGGAGCTAATGTTGCAGGTGGAGGTTTTACTACATTATTTAGTAATCATTTATTGGCCAACTCAGATTTTTTCACTGGAGCATTTCCTGCTGAATATGGTAATGCACTTGCTGGTGTTTTCGATATTAAACTGCGTAATGGCAATAATCAGCGTAGGGAATATGCTTTTCAGGCAGGTGTTATGGGAATTGATTTTTCTGCAGAAGGACCATTTGTGAAAGGCAAAAGATCCTCTTTTTTAATTAATTACAGATATTCTACATTTGGATTAATTAAAGATTTTATACCCTCAGAACAGATACCAAAATATCAGGATGTAAGCTTTAAATTCAACTTTCCATTGAAAAAAGGTGGTGTAATTGCACTTTGGGGTATTGGAGGTAATGATAAAAATTCTGAACCGATTGACAAGGATACAAATACATGGGTATATAACTGGGATAAAGTCCAATATGACTTAACAACAAATATTGGTGCTACAGGTCTTTCTTATAAAAAAATAATAAATGAAACTTCTTATATACACTCTTCTTTAGTCGCTACTACAAATAATTCTACCTGGGATATGAAAAGAATGAATGATAATCTTGTTTTACGAGATAGTGTTTATATTAATAATACCACCAGTAGATTCACTATTTCTTCATTCATTAACAAAAAATTTAGCAAAAAGCACACAAACAGAACAGGACTCATTCTTAACAATATCTATTATAATGAATTAACAAGAGGCAGATATCAGGGAGTAATGATAGATTATAGCAATTCTGAAGGCAGTAGTTATCATTTACAGGCATATACACAATCAAAATACGATATTAGTCGTAAGCTGCTGTTAAATGTTGGTGTTCATGCTCAATATTTTCTTTTAAATTATACATATTCAGTAGAACCCCGTATAGGCTTAAAGTACAAGATAAATGCAAATAATAATCTAAGCTTTGGTTATGGAAATCACAGTCAACTTGAACCTCTTAAAGTGTATATGTATCAAAAAACAAATATGGGAGAGACTAATTTCCCCAATAAGGATTTAGCTTTCTCAAAAGCGCATCATTTTATTATAGGATACGATTACTATATCACAGAAAATCTGAGGATTAAGCTTGAACCTTATTATCAATATTTATACAATATTCCTGTAATTGCCGACAGTACCTGGTCAATGATCAACTACGAACAGGAATTTACATTCGATAAAGAGCTTATTAATGAAGGAACAGGCACCAACATAGGAATAGATTTTACACTTGAGCGCTTTTTGAAAAATAATTATTACTATTTGATTACAGCGTCGTTTTTCGATTCAAAATACACAGGGGGCAATGGTGAAACATATAATTCCCGGTTTAACAAAAATTATGTATTAACTTTTCTTGGAGGAAAAGAGTTCCTCCTTGATAAAAAACAAGATGTAAAAAGAATTCTCAGTATTAATGGTAGAGTTTCCTTAATGGGCGGACACAGAGTTATTCCAGTTGATGAACAATTATCTTATCAACAAAAAGAGATTTATTATGATTGGAGCAATCCATATGTAAAACAAAATCCTGCAGATTTTTTCCTTGATTTAACAATAAGCTATCGTACGAATAAAAAGAAACATTCCAGTATCTGGACAATTCAGGTTAAAAATCTAACGGGAACACCTTCTAATTACTTGTATCAATACAATCTCAAGGAAGATTTAATTGAAAATACAAGCCAGAAAATAATGGTTCCTTCGGTTAGCTACAAAGTAGAGTTTTAAAGTTTTAATGAGATGAAAATATCCTCTTAATAACAAAATTGTAATACATCAATAACAACTACTAGTAATATTAACAATAATGAAGTCATATATCAATTATAAAAGAATGAAAATGAAAAGGAATGTACATATAATACTGTTGGTGGGTTTAATATTCTCACTATTTACACTTAGTTCAATT
>PKSZ01000547.1 GCA_002869425.1 Marinilabiliales bacterium | reverse complement strand
TATAGATATGGGTGATCAAACCTATAAGATGAAAGCCATGTACGAATGGACTTTTGATTTTGGAGATGGTGTTTTTAAAGAAGTAAATATTATCTCTGAAGGCGATGAGCCCGCCACTCTTGAAGGAGAACTTAAGATTTACGGAGACACTTTGAAAAGACAAGGAGCTATGGCGGTTACAATTGAAGAGCTTACCGATGATAAACTAATTATTGGCAACCTAGGTGGAAAACTTGAATTCGAAAGAGTAAAAGAATAATAAAAGAAAGCAAAAAGAAAACTAAGAGTTGAATCAAATTGGTTCAGCTCTTTTTTATATCTCTAAACCTATTACCGTAACATCGTCTGTTTGTGCATAATCTTTACCATCATAATTCCTCCAGCTGTCAAATGCCTTTTCCAATTCTTTTCCCTGCTCTACAATTGACAAATTAGAAGTTTCAGCAATTAAACGTTTGAATGATTTTGATTTGAATTTCTTCCCATTTTGACCTCCAAATTGATCGGGAAAGCCATCAGAAAACAAATAAATACGGTCCTTTTCAGATAATTGGATTACATGATTTGTAAAATCATTCATTTTATCATGAATTGCCACAGGCATTTTATCTCCTTTCATTTCATAAACCATATTGGCCAAATCAGGAAACTTCTCCAGCTTTGAGTCACTTCTTACAATCCACAATGGATTATATGCGCCCGACCAATTGCAAAGATTTGTTTCACGATGAATAACAGCAAGACTCATATCGATACCATCTCTTTGTGTTCCTTCTTCCCCTGTTTGTTTCAAAGCATCAATTATTGACAATCGAAGATTGTTTAGTATTGCTGAAGCAGAAATAACACCCTGTTTACGTACAATTTCATTTAAAAACGATATACCGAGCATAGACATAAAAGCTCCAGGCACTCCATGTCCAGTACAATCGGCTACAGCTACAACTAAAAGTTGATCTTGCTTTGTAGTCCAGTAAAAATCACCGGAAACTACGCTACATGGTCGAAAAATGATAAAATGATCTCCTAACAGCTCATTTGTATTACTTACAGAAGGCAATACAGCAGATTGTATTCTCTTTGCATAATTAATGGAATCTTCAATTTCTTCTTTTTGGTTCTGTATCTGATCTTTCTGTATTAATATCTCTTTATTCATTTGTCGAATCTCAATATTATGAGATTCCAGCTGTTTATTGATTCTCTTTTTCTGTATCAGTAGTCGAAACAGGATAATAAAAAAAACTAGAATCAATACTATAACAATTGAAAATGAAATAATAATCACTCTTTGCTTTTGATTTTGAGCTTCTTTCTTTTTCGTTTCTTCCTGCTGCTTTGCCAGTTCAATATCTTTTACATGCATTTCATGTGCATGTGCTAAACTATCAATAGCCTTCTGCTTTTCATATTCATACCTTGCTTGCTGCTTTTGTATTTTTCTATAATTTGTTTCGTTTTGTACTGAATCTCGCATGGCTACCTCTTCCTGATAGTATTCAAAAGCTTTTTTATAATTGTTCTTAAGCACCATCAATTCTTTCATCAACAAGGCGGCCAACTCAATATCTTCAGGATATCCAATTTCCTTGCTTAATTTGTATGACTTTTCTGCATACCTTTTGAACATCGAATGATTCTTTTTTCTTTTATAAATCCTGGCTAAATTATACATGCTCTTAATCATACCATGTTTATCTCCTGTTTCTTCCTGGATTTGCAAACTGCGATTAAACATATCCAGAGCATCCTGTATCTGATTTTGCATATAATAAATCGATCCAATATTGATCAATGAAGCTGTTATTCCTCGCTTATCTCCAATTTCTTCCTGAATGGTTAAACCCTCTTTAAAATTATGCATTGCCTTATCCATTTTACCTTCAGTATGATATATATAGCCAATATTTATCAATGCTGATGCCATTCCCCGCTTTTCACCCAACTCCTTCCGGATTTCATAACTATTCTCAAAATATTCCAATGCCTTTACATAATCTCCCTGATTTGAATAGATATAACCCAGGTTGTTATATGCCATTGCTATTTTATATTTATCTCCAAGTTTTTCTGAAATTCTGAGTGCTTCTGTATAATATTGAAGGGTGCTTGTCATATCGCCCTGTCCAAAATATATTGCCGCTATATTATTTAACAACACAGCTACACCATTGCTGTCACCATTTAATTGGCGTATTTCCAGACTCTTTTTATAATAATTCAAAGCCTTTTGATTATGCCCATAACGATTATAGATATAACCGATATTATTAAAAATAGAAGCTTGTAATTCCCTGAATTTATACACATCACTAGAATCCTGAACCTCATCAAGATAAGCCTCCACTATCTTATTAGCCTCAAGCTCTATTTGTAAAGTAGAATCTGTATCTTTTAGAATTAACAACTCACCAATATCCAACAAGGCCTGTATAATAAGAGTATCCCCGGCGCAGGGAGATTCACATAACTTTTCAGCTTCATTGATTTCATTCCATAAAGAATCAATTTTCGATTGCTCCTGAGATTTTAGAATAATACTAAATAATAATAATACTTCATAATATTAAACATAATTATACAAAATTAATGAAAAATGCTAAGGAAACAGCAATATTTATGCACTGTTTACCAGCAT
>PKSZ01000174.1 GCA_002869425.1 Marinilabiliales bacterium | reverse complement strand
GCCCTACAATTAAACACCTGCACTTCATCCAAACACTTACCAATATCATTATTGTTGCCATTGAGAACAAGCGATTATATAAAGAATCTCTCAGGCAACAAGCCATTAAAAAAGAGCTTGAACTGGCAAGTAAGATGCAGAACATGCTTATCCCCAGCAACGATAGCTTACCTCATGATGATCGTTTACATGTAGCTACGTTTTACCACCCACACCTCGAAGTAGGTGGAGATTACTATGATTTTATCCGATTAAGTGATGATGAATTTGGATTTTGTATTGCTGATGTATCCGGAAAGGGAATTTCAGCAGCTTTACTTGTCTCCAACTTCCAGGCAAATCTCAGAGCTCTGTTTACCAAGGATATTAGCTTAAAAAAATTGGTAAAAACACTCAACCTAAGGATCAACAACATAACTGAAGGTGATAAATTCATTACACTTTTTATTGCCAAATACAGCTACAAGAAGAATGTATTAACATATATTAATGCAGGTCATAATCCTCCATTGATATATGATGCAGAAAAAGATCAAATAAAATACCTCAGCAATGGTTGTACCGGACTGGGTATGTTCGACGAAATTCCAGTTATTAAAAGTGGTACATTAAAAATACATCCTGGAGCAAAATTGCTTTGTTATACAGATGGTTTGGTTGAAGTTGAAAACTATAAAAAAGTAGAGTTTTCCACTGATAGATTAGAAGATTGTCTAAAGACTGATTTTCACATCAACAGGATTATTGAAAATATTATTTCTGAGCTTGATGAGCACAAAGGCAGTAATTCTTACTTTGATGATATTTCAATAATTGGTATTGAATTTTATAAAACCTGATCTGGTTTTTCATTCACTTCTTCAGAAGAGTCTTCTTTGCCCTTTTTGTTGTGATACACATCAATGGCTACTAATATAGCTACAAATCCCCAAAAAGGAGCCGAGGCCTTATCAGTATCAAGAAAATTGTTCAATCCTCCATGAACAAAATATGTTACCAAACCCAACAAGACACTGGTTGCAATAATTTTAATTTCCCGATTCTGTGCCTGCCGAATTACTTTCATTCCTGTATATAAAGCAATGAAAACAATCATCAGGAATGACAAAGAGCCCAACAAACCCGATTCTGCAAGCGGTCCTATATATTCACTGTGTGCATTCCCCAGATCACCGGCATTGGTGCTTATAATGGTCTTCTCATATGAAAACTGGAAAGGAGCATACTGGAACATATACGTTCCCGGACCCCATCCAAAAACAGGTTTTTGCTTAAACATTCTAAATGCACAATACCACCTGTTCAATCGTTCCAAATTGGATGCATCAGAAGTTACATTGGAAATAGACTTAATATGCTCTGATATATTTGCTGAAGAATCCTGACGGTTTTCTTCAAGTTTCAGCATAATATCAACACGGAAAATCAAAAATACCGTAATAGCCATTCCCAGCAGCAACATAACAAATCTAAACCTTGCTTTTAAAAGCAATAGAATAAAGAATCCCAGTGCAATAACTAAACTAACCCAGGTTGCCCTTGTATATGAGAGTATGATTGCAATTAGCAGTATTACAATAATTGCCCATATAATTACTTTCACATATGGTTTATACTTCCGTGTAAATGCCAGACCAATCATAACAGGTAAAAACATTGCCAACACAGCACCATAAGAAGTATGGTCGGAAAAAAACGGGTTTGGAACAAAATTGGCTACGTCCTGATCATAAATACCAAATTTTATATGCCTTGTTATTGTATATGCAATTACAATTAACAAAGGCAAAACATACAGCCATGTAAAGCGATGTATGTTTTTAGGCTTTTTAAATAGCTGACTAGCAATGAAATAAAAAGCAGCCAAAAACCAGAGTCTGGCCATAAAGAACTTAAACGAAACCAATGGCATTGTACTGGTAATACTTGTAACCAGTATCCAAAAGAGGTTAATATAAATAGCTATACTTACAGGATGATATGCAATTTTTTTATCAAAATTCTGATCGAATAACAATTTTGCAATGAATAATATCAATATACCTGCAAGGAGAGGTTCTGTTGGTAAATACATATCAAATTCCACGTTTGGAACTAAATCTAAAAGCGGAATTGATAAGGGCACCATGAAAAGGATAAGCATAACCAGCTTATCAAGAGCAAAAATTGCAAATGCAAGAATTAAAATAATAAATGGTATTATCAATCCATAATACCATTCTGAAACAATAAATACAGCGTTTAAAGCAATAAAAAGAACAGAGATAATATAAACCCATGTTATATTATTCTGAAGATTCAGTTTATTTAGAAACTTCTTCAATTATTTCTTTTTGCTTTCAATGAAACCTACCACTACTATGGTAAAAAACAGAGTGGCAATAGCAGACAACAATACAATTACCCAACGTACCGGATATGATTTCTTATCAGCAGGAAATGGAGATGAAATTATTTGAGCATAAGTAATCTCCTTTTCTACTTCCTGTAAAGCCTCATCATATTGCATCTTCAATTTTCGGTAGCTTTCCAACTCACTCCAGAGCATGTTTGAGGTCTCTTTAAACTCGCCCCCAAGCTCCTTAATGTTATTTAAAATTTGATTGATTTGTTTCATTTGGGATGTATTATCCTTGCCCGCTGC
>PKSZ01000458.1 GCA_002869425.1 Marinilabiliales bacterium | reverse complement strand
TAACATCATGGCCTTTGCTCCTGATTACATCTAAAGCCAGAGCCATAAGATGAGTAGCTCCTAATGCATGCTGAAAACGATTATGAAAAGCACCCGGATAAACCATATAGGTTAAACCTAGCTGCAGAATCCGTCTTTGTCTCTGTAAATATGGGTGCTCAATAATTCTAAATAGATCTCCCGATGGAATATTGATAAATCCATAAATCGGATCATTTAATATCTTCCTCTTGCTACTCATCTACTCCTTCTCATAAGTAGCTTCAGTTGTAGATGTATAATCCTCATCCGTTATTCCGCTACCATCATCTTCCGAATAAGAACCATCCATTTTAATAATCATTTCATCCCCACTCAGCTTGTCTAACATCCACTTATATACAGGGCAATCAGCACCTGAATACGTTACAGTTACATTATCTGTAGTTGTAAAGTCACCAGCTGTTAACTCTTCGGAAGTCTCGATTTTGGTTGGTGTTAAAATGATTGCTTCCTTATTGGCAATTCCAAGCATCTCATTCTTTCCTGCCCAATACCATGCTCCTGTTTCAGTAGTCTCAATTACAGATTTTCTTTCACTACCATCCTCTTCCAATAACAGTTCTTTGGTATAAGCTCCATCTTTCGTAAAAGAATACGTTATACTCGCAGTTTGTATGGTTTCAGTTTCTTCGGTTGCTCCACCCCACTCAACAGCTTCAGTTGTTACATAACTATCCCCGTCAAAAACAATCTCTTTTGTTTCTTCATCACTACTATATATATATGTCATTGATTTACATTCCCAGGTACCTACAAGTCGGGATGTTCTTGTTTTTAATGACAAAAAAGGATCATTTTCTCCCTTTCTGCAACCCAGTAGCAAAAGAAATGGAACTGCAATTAATATCGATATAAAATATTTTTGTTTCATATGTAATAAATTAAAACCCCTACAAATTTGATCAAATGAAAGCAATAATGAAAGCTTTACTATCAAATTATTCAAAAAAAAAGACCGCCCCTGTCTAGGACGGTCCTTTCTCAATATAATTTTATTTAACTATTCCTGAGTTAAACTCATTTCAGTTGTTCCTTCCTCAGCATAGTTGTAAGTATCTGTATCAGTATTTGTTACAGTTGAACCGCCACTAGTATAAGAATTTGAAGAAGTGTATGTTCCGGTATTGGTTGTGTTATATGAACTAATAACCTTCATTTCTTTACTCTTAAGCATAACGATTTGCCATATCTCATCTGGTTCAGTATCATCACTTGTATATGTACCATTATCAGTTGATTCATAAGTTTCGTCATCGTCATTGTAATTCCACCAGTCATTTGCATCTTTGTCTGTGTAATCATCAATCTCTTTGTTTGTCTCTTTTGTCTTAGTTTCGTTGAACCAAAGAGCAATTCTTTCTTTGTCAGCATACTCTTCAGATTTGTTTCCACCTAAGAAAGACCAAGTACCAGTAATTTCCTCTTCTGTTGCGTCCTCATTAGTATTTGTATAGTCATAAGCAGTTTCATTCCGAGTATATGCAGTTGACTGATTAAAAGTACGCTTAGCAGTAAAAGTACCGTCTTTTTCAAAAGTGTAAGTCATGGTAGCTGAACTTGTATAAGTTCCAGTGTTTGTCTCGGTTGTAGTACCTGAGCTGTTTACGGTTGTAGATGTCTCAGTGTAAGTTGCACCTGTTGCTGAATACTCAGAAACTTCGCTTGTTTTACCATTATAACCCTGACCGTCATAAGTACGGGTTGTTTTACCTGTCATTGAAATAGATGAACCGTCGAAGCTAACTGTTTCTTCTGAAACACTCTTGATAAGTTCGCCATCATTGTTTGCATCATCTTCGTATGTTGATGTGCTCTTAGATGTTTCGTCATAAGTAGTTACAGTCCACTCTCCAGCTAATCTTCCCTTACGGGATTTTAGAGAAAGAAATGGATCTTCTTCACCCTTCTTACAGCTGTTGAAGAAAGGAATCGCCAATGCTACGCATAAAGCAATTGATAATAATTTTTTCATAATCATTTGGTTTTTAGGTTAAAGCTGCAAATTTATACTATTTTTACTTAATTAAACAAATTCTGAAAATATTTTTTTCTAAACACCTATAAAATGTATTTCAGAGGTAGTTCCTTCCTGATCAAATTCCAACCAGAGCTCATCATTGGTTAAGCGTAAAATAGTCATCTCTGTATTATCCGGAATCATACTTGAATCACCACCCCCCATATCCAAAGACATTCCATCTGTCGACGACATGGTTATTATTAATGTTTCCTTGCTATCACCAAACTCCCAGTCATATGGCATATCCAAAGAAAAACCCATTACATTAAGAGAAATTTCTCCTGATCCATCCTTTTCAAAAGTGAAAGTAATTACATCAAGACCTAATGAAAAACCTAGAGAATCAGTATCAGGTGTTAAATCTACTTCTTCACCATCAACAAACATTTTTTCAATTTGCCAGTCACCAGCTAATCTTGCCTTTTTTGTGCGCAAACTAAAAGCCGGACCCTCTTCATACTTGGAACAGCTTCCAAGAATCAAAATAATTCCCAAAAGAATTGCGGAAATGGATAAAACTTTTCTATTCATAATTGCAGATTTTAGTTAAAATTTTAAAGTTTGTGTTCATTAAACGGACTTAT
>PKSZ01000248.1 GCA_002869425.1 Marinilabiliales bacterium | reverse complement strand
ATCTGAAGCCATGAAAAGAGTTTTTAAATCCATTGACAAAGTAGCTGGTACAGATGCCAGTGTTTTGATTCTTGGTGAAAATGGAACAGGTAAGGAGCTTGTTGCCAGAGCTTTACATATGAAGTCTCTTAGAAAGGATGACGTATTTGTAAGTGTAGATATGGGTGCTATTACAGAAACGCTTTTCGAAAGTGAACTGTTTGGGCACGTTAAAGGAGCTTTTACTGACGCTAGAAAAGATCGTCCGGGTAGATTTGAAATTGCTGCCGGGGGAACCATTTTTCTGGATGAAATAGGAAACCTTAGTATGCCATTACAATCAAAATTGCTTACAGTAATTGAAAAGGGTGAAGTAACAAGAGTAGGAGCAAATAAACATTATAAAACAGACGTACGTTTGATTTGTGCTACCAATGCGGATATTCACCAGGAAGTAAATGAGGGTAATTTCAGACAGGATTTGTTGTACCGGATAAATACAGTTGAAATTCATTTACCTCCATTGCGCGATAGAATTGCAGATATACCTGTTCTTGCAGAGTTTTTCCTTAAAAAATTTCAGAAAAAGTATGGAAAAAAGATCAAAGGAATTTCCGGCGATACTTTAACAAAACTGAAGGAATATACATGGCCGGGAAATGTTCGGGAGCTTCAGCATTCCATAGAGCGTGCAATAATAATGAGTGATTCAGATATGCTTCAGCCAGAAGATTTCTTTTTTAGTTCAAAAGGAGGAAGCAGTAGTGGAGATATAGAATTTGATACCTATAATCTGGATGAGATAGAACGAAGAATTATTGATAAAGTAATGATGCGGCATAACGGAAATATAAGTCATGCAGCCAAAGACCTTGGATTAACAAGAACTTCATTGTATAGAAGATTAGAAAAATATGGTTTATAGAAATTTCCGTTTTAATATCCTTATACGGTTACTGATTGTTGTTATAACAGTTTTTTTCCTGTTTTTTACATTTTACGAAACCAAGTATCTTACCATACCTGTTTTGCTGTTAATCTTTTTGAGTATACAGGTCTTTTTTATGATTAAGTATCTTGAAAAATCACATCGTACGCTCACTAGTTTTCTGGAATCTATCCGGTATAACGATTTTAGCCGAAGTTTTGAAGTAGAAGGACTGGGGCGAAGTTATGATGCATTGAAAATTGCATTTAACGATGTAATCAAGGATTTTCAAAAGATAAGGGCAGAAAAGGAAGAACAATATTATTTTCTTCAAACATTGGTACAACATGTTGGTATTTGCCTGATTGCTTATCATAGGGATGGAGAAGTATTTTTGATGAACAATGCAGCGCAAAAACTAATTCACAAGAAAAATCTGAAAAACATTAACCAGATTGATGGCAAATTCAATGAGCTGCCTAAAGCATTGCTTGAGCTTGGAAATGGAGAAAAGAGAGTATTAAAAATATATGACGATAAGGATATTTTACAACTTGTGGTTTATGTAACTGAATTTAAGCTTCAGGATGAGCATGTTAAGCTTGCTTCTGTTCAAAATATACAAAGTGAGCTGGATGAACAGGAAATGGAAGCATGGCAAAAGTTGATTAGTGTATTGACGCATGAAATCATGAATTCAATTACACCTATAGCCTCCATTACCACTACTGTTAATGGAATGATATCTGATGTCAAAGAATCAGGCAATGAAATCGACGAGGAATTGATTAATGATATCCAACAAGGACTGCAAACCATCAACAAAAGAAGTAACGGATTGATACATTTTGTTCAGACTTACAGGAACTTAACTAAAATACCTAAACCTTCTTTTAGTGTTTATCCTGTGATTAAATTATTCAATCATGTGGAGTCTGTATTTGAGGCAGAAATTAATGAAGCCAACATACAGTTTGATATACAGATGAAGCATGAGAGATTGGAAATGACGGCTGATATTGAGCTCGTAGAACAAATCCTGATTAATCTGATAAAAAATTCCATACATGCATTGAAAGGAAGGCAAAATCCAAGAATTATTCTTGAAGCCTATATGAATGAATTGGGAAGAATTGTGATTACTGTGTCGGATAATGGTCCTGGAATACTAACTGACGTTTTGGATAAAATTTTCATTCCATTTTTCACAACAAAACCCAGCGGATCAGGAATAGGATTGAGTTTATCCAGACAGATTATGCGTCAGCATGGCGGAACCATTACAGCATATTCTGAACCCGATAAGGAAACCAGCTTTGTACTTCGGTTTTAATTCAAAATAAACTTGGTTTCAAAAATTGTTTCTTCTGTATTTTGAATCCTGAGAATATATGTTCCCTTTTGGGTTTTGTTTCTGTTAAAAGTTAATTCTAAAATTCCTGGTGCTACAGACAGTATGTCTTTTTGTGCAATAATTTTTCCATTCAAATCATAAATATTCAAGAGCATAGGATTGTTTAGATTCTTATTGAAATTGATATACAATTTATCTTTTACAGGATTTGGAAATATACTTATATCCTGGTTTCCAATTGTAGAAATAAACGAAGGATTCAAAACGTGAATAATGGAGTCTATCAGCAATGTATCTGCTCCACAATTCTGACTTTCAGCAATGAGCTCAACAGAATAATAACCTAAATCTGTATATATATGCCAGGGTTCAGAGTCTTCACTTGTT
>PKSZ01000339.1 GCA_002869425.1 Marinilabiliales bacterium | reverse complement strand
CACCAGGTTACTCAAAATCTAAATATGACGGGAAAATGATAAGCCTGAAAAAAGGGCTTGCTTATTCATTGAATCAGATTTCTGCCTGGGTTCTGAAAAAATTCAATCCTCAGTCAGCAGTTCAAATGGCAAAAAGGATGGGAATTACGAGTAAAATTGAACCTTATCCTAGTATTTGTGTCGGTGCCGCTGAAGTTAGTCTTGAAGAAATGGTAGCCGCATATTGTGTATATGCCAATAAGGGCGTTTACAAAAAGCCTGTTTTGGTAACTAGGATTGAAGACCGGTTTGGCAATGTATTGGGTGAATTTTCAACACAAAAAGTAAAAGAAGCAATCAGTGAAGAAACGGCCTACGTAATGTTACAAATGATGCGGGGTGTAGTTGATGAAGGAACCAGTACCAGGTTAAAATGGAGATATGGTTTGAAAAATCCTATTGCCGGAAAAACAGGCACAACCAATGATAATTCTGACGGTTGGTTTATTGGTATAACTCCCGAGTTGGTTTCTGGAGCATGGGTAGGTGGTGAAGAAAGAAGTATCCGGTTTAGAAGTACAGCACTGGGACAAGGAGCAAATATGGCCTTGCCAATCTGGGCTCTTTATATGAAAGATATCTATAAAGACAAATCTCTTGATTACTCATCCGGTCCATTTGAAAAGCCCGATGCTCTTTCAATTGAAACAGACTGCAACAAATACGAATCTGATAATGGTGATAAATTCCCTATTGATCAATAAGACCTATCAGTAAACTTCATTACGGCTTCAGAAATAGGCAGCATCAGGTTTTTCATTTCCAGCTCAACCTTTCGATGAATATATTCATGCTCAACTTTTATATTGATAAACCTGTCACTTGTCTGAAATACAAATTTTCCAAATACATCAGTGTAACCTTTTTCTTCATCGTTAATGAATACTTTCACATTCCTGGCTTCATCAATCTGAATAATATCATAATCATACTTTAGCCCACCATAATTACTCTCGAACCTTTCCATCAAACGTGGTGGTGAATACCTACCATTACGATCGTAATCGTAATAAGCATAATCGAAAAAGAAGACCTGTAATTCCAGGGTTTCATCAGGTAAAGGAATGACCGTCATTCCCAAGCGAAAACGCTTATTGTCCCTGAACATTTCCTGCCAAACTTCGGGTCGATCATTGTAATCACTTTTCAGCGGCATATCATACGCATCTGACAAATCCGGAAAGTTAAGTAGTGTAAGATGCATAATATCAATATACATATTTTTTGTAGAGTAACCGGGGCTTGATATTTCCTCAAGGTTTGGATAATTCCTGTCATTTTCCCCCCACCAGTGAAAAGAGGTAAAACCCTGATAGTTTACAGTATCCTCTTTCTTCTTGAATCGAACCAATGCCGAACCATACTTTGCCAGATCATAGTACTTTTTAAAGGTTACAAATGATCGCTCATCGTCCACATCCTTATAATAGAATATACTATCTGAACTATCTTCCAGATTGTCTATAATTTCAAAACCAACAATATCTTCTGCTGTACTTGTAATAAAGTTTTCGTATAACCATGTTTTCAAACGATCTCTTCCAAATACATCTCCACACAAACAGTAGTTCTGATCAGCCTTTTCCACAGGATGCAAACGATGTTCCTTGGAAATTTCAACACTAGTGGAACCACTGGCTTCATCAATATGAAATCGATCTCCTGCTTCAAGATAATGAACTCTTATATCGTTTGCCTTGAATCTTCCCGGCTCAATAGCTGTCTCAAGCACAGCTTCTGAAGTATCAATAACCAAAACAGAAGAAGCTCCTACAACTTCAAACCAGTTATCGGGATAACTAATTGCCGATGTATCTTCATCCACACCAATTCCTACTGTGTTTTTGCCGGTTTGCTTTTTTAGATATAAACAAGCAGTAATCAATCTGCCAATCCGACCTCTGGCAATGAAGTGCGTATCAGTTATTGTATTACAATTCAATATTCCTGCGCCTGTACCCAGCCAAACCCTGTTTTTAAATGGCTTATATGTATCAAAATAATCATGAACAATTACATCCTGATAAAAAACACCATCCAGCATGGATCCATAACTTCCACCACCTAACATCATGATTCGGGAAAGGAATGCCCCTCCGGCACTGGTGCCAGCAATCACACCACCTTTTTCTTCATAAATTTCCCGAATAATTGAAAGTACTGGCCCCTCAGTTCCATCCGGATAATACAAACATTTCATATAACGTGCCTGATTTCCTCCACTGAGAAATACTGTATTATATCCGCCATCTCTCAGTTTTTCAGCATATTCTTTCTTAAAACCATTGGTTCTCCAGAGCGATTCATCTACATTGGGACGGTTCTGATCATCAATCAAAGCTCCGGGAAGAATCCAGAATTTACTTTCATTAAGTATGCTACTGAAATCCTTTTCTCCCCTATCATCATCCGGTACTTTGTTGTAATCAATCTCCAAACCTCCCAGCTCACTGAATCTTTTAAATCTATCCATTCCGGATTCGTATGGCTCAGCTGATGATGCAGGCATAAATACAATCCTTGCATGTTCAGGACCACCCGCCAGATCAATTATCTTTTTATGAATTTCTTTGCAATGCTCTGCACCTCCAATTACAACAACATTACCCTTTTGAGATGTTTCATTTTTCTCAATAACAAATTCAGCCTTCGCTTCTTCAGATCTCTGATTTCCAATCACCATGTAGGCTCTAACTGTTGTAGTCTCTTTAATGGTGATAGGTCCCCAATATTTTTGAAAACCAATATCAAACCCTGTACTGTAAAATATTGGAAACTTTCCTACTCCGGGAAAGGAAATCTGAACAATTTGTGTTTTATTGTATGTTCCGTCTTCAACATCAAAAACGGGTTTTGCTATCTGTGAATTTATGGAAAGATATTTCATTTCTTATCTTTTTTTCAGGCAGCCAAATTATACTTAATTTAATTACAAAGGTTACTCTTTTTTTACTTTTTTTTTTAATGAAATTTCATTAATCCCTATATTTAATAATTGATACAAAAGAATAGATATGATAAAGTTCACTCTAAACGATACAAACGCCAGTTACACAGGCAATAAAAACATTAGCCTGCTTCATTTTCTTAGAAATGAGAAAAATTTAATTGCTGCCAAAGATGGCTGTTCAGGTGAAGGAACATGCGGAGCATGCCTTGTCGAAATTGATGGCAAACCAAAATTGGCATGCAAAACTAAGCTCGCAGACTGTGAAGGGAAAAAAATTATTACACTGGAGGGAGTTCCTGAAGAAGTTAAAAAAGTATTGGGCATGGCATTTGTCGCAAAGGGTGGAATTCAATGCGGATTTTGCACACCGGGTTTTATCATGCGAACAAAAATTCTACTTCAAAATAACCCTAAACCTACAAGAGACGAAATTGAGAAAGCGATTGGTTTAAACCTTTGTAGATGTACAGGCTATAAAAAGATATTAGATTCTATTGAGTTTGCAGCTGAAAAAATCAGGAATAATGAAGATATCGAACTTCCTGTTCATACTGGAAAAATTGGAACTTCACACCCAAAATATAATTCCTACAAAACAGCTATTGGCGAACGTCCTTTCGTTGACGACTTAACAGAACCCGGAATGTTGTTCTCTGCATTGCTTTACAGCGAATATCCCAAAGCAACGATAAAAGCTATTGATCTTTCTGAAGCAGAAAAAGTTAAAGGTGTAGTAAAAATAGTAACTGCCAAAGATATTCCAGGTGAACAATACATAGGTCTGATCTTCAACGACTGGCCACTAATGGTAGATGTGGGTGAAACCACAAACTATATTGGGGATGTTATTGCTGGAGTAATTGCTGAATCAGAAGAAACAGCAAGAGACGCAATAGCTAAAATTAAAATAACTTATGAAGTTCATACACCCATAACAGATATTCATAAAGCAGCACAGGATACAATTAAAGTTCGTGAAAATCAGTCGAATGTTCTTGAAGTCTGTAGTTTTGTGAGAGGTGAAATTGATGATGCTGTTAAGAATTCAGATTATATCTCAAAAGGAACATACCAAACACAACGCATAGAACATGCTTTCCTTGAAAAAGAATCTGCCTTTGCGAAACCAGATGGAGAAGGCATACAGCTATTTAGCCAGAGCCAGGGCATTTACGAAGACAGAAGGCAAGTTGCGCGTATCTTAGGCTTGTCTGAAGATAAGGTAAGGGTAATTCTTGTTCCCAATGGTGGTGGTTTTGGGGGAAAAGAAGATATGACGGTTCAGGGACATGCCGCACTGCATGCATATCTCACACAAAAACCTGTAAAACTAACCCTTAGCAGACAAGAATCCATCAGAATGCATCCCAAACGACATCCTGTGTATATGGAAATATCTGCAGGATGCGATAAAAACGGTAAAATAACCTTTGTCCAACTTCGGGCGCTGGGCGACACCGGTGCATATGCTTCTGTTGGGACTAAAGTAATGGAAAGAGTTGCAGGTCATTGTACAGGTGGTTACTATGTTCCCGTGGTTGATCTTGAAGCCAAAACCATTTACACAAACAATATTCCTTGCGGTGCAATGCGCGGTTTTGGTGCCAATCAAGCTTCTTTTGCACTTGAAGGCTGTATTGATGAACTATGTGAACAAGGTGGTTTTGATAGATGGAAGTTCAGATATGACAATGCATTACAAGATGGTTTACGAACAGCCACAGGACAAAAACTGCAAGGTGTTGGCATTAAAAAATCATTAGAAGCCGTAAAAGATGAGTTTTATAATAATAAATATACTGGTATTGCCTGTGCTATAAAAAATAGTGGTATTGGAAACGGAATGGCTGATTTTAGTGATGTTAAGATTGAAATAAAAGCAAAAGACCGGGTTGTTCTCCATCATGGATGGACAGAAATGGGACAAGGAGTTCATACCATGGCTCTTCAAAGCCTTGTTGAAGAAACCGGAATTCCTTCCGAATTTATCGAAGTATTGGTTGATACGGAAGCACAAATTAATACAGGAATGACAACCTCATCCAGGGGAACGGTTCTGGTGGGTAATGCAATCATAAATGCAGCAAAAGCACTCAAAAAAGATCTTAAAACTAAGTCTTTGAAAGAATTGGTTGGAAAATCATACAAAGGCAAATGGGTTTGCGACTGGACAACTAAGCCAGGCGATGACGTTGAAGAACCCATTACACATTATTCCTATGGTTATGCTACCCAACTTTGCGTTCTCAATAACAATGGAGAAATTGACACCTTATATGCAGCACACGATGCAGGAAAGATTATGAACCCTATGCTATTTGAAGGTCAGATAGAAGGTTCTGTTCACATGGGAATCGGTTATGCGTTAACAGAATCATTGCCCATGAAAGATGGCTACCTTATCTCTGATAAATTAAAAGATTGCCAGGTACTTAAGGCAAAAGACACACCAAACATTGTGGTAAAAGGCATTGAAGTGCATGACCCCGTTGGACCATACGGTGCAAAAGGTGTTGGAGAAATAGGATTGGTCCCTACTGCTGCAGCTGTTGCAAATGCCTTATATCAATACGATAAAAAAAGAAGATTTGAATTACCATTAAAAAGAAAGTAGTATGATTACAAAACAATCCATAGACGCATTCCTGAATGAAAAGAATATAGCCCTTATAGGTGTATCTGCTAAAAAAAAGAATTTTGGAAGATCCCTGATTCCTGAATTACAAAAAAGAAATCATACTGTATTTCTTGTTCATCCAGATTCTAAGGAAATTGATGGAATTCAATGTATTTCATCAATTAAAGAACTGCCGAATGAAGTAAACGCAATCCATATTTCTGTTTCAAAAGATAACACAGAAAAACTTCTAGATGAAATTGTTCAAAGTAATATTGATCATATTTGGATTCAACAAATGTCTGAAACACAAAATATCATAGATACTTTATCTGCTACCAATAAGAATTTCATATACAAACAATGTCTTTTTATGTTCATGGAACCTGTTAAAGGTATACATTCTTTTCATCGGGGACTAAAATCACTTTTTGGAAAATTACCAAAATAAAATACGAAATAATAAGTATGGGAATTATATTAAAAAACGCAATGTATATTGACTGGAAAACCCTCGAGTTTTCCAATACCGATATTAAAATAGAAAAAGACAACAATAAACTAAGCTTTAATAAAAATATAGCCCCTTTGCAGGGAGATCAGCTTATTGACTGTTCTGGGAAATATGTAACAAAAGCGTTGGCATGTGGCCATCACCATGTATATTCGGCACTATCCAGGGGCATGGGAGCACCCAAAAAGTCACCAGAAAACTTCCATGAAATACTAAAATATATCTGGTGGACATTGGATAAATCATTAACTAAAGAAATGACAGAAGCCAGTGCATTATACACTGCTCTGGCCAGTGCAAAAAACGGGGTAAGCTTTGTAGTTGACCACCATGCCAGTCCTAACTTTATTAATAGCTCATTGGACACAATTGCCAAAGCTTTTGAAAAAGTTGGTGTATCGCACCTTCTATGTTACGAAATAACTGATAGAGATGGCATTGATAAAGCAAACATGGGACTGGAAGAAACTGAAAGCTATCTTGAAAACAAACAGGGACTGGTAGGACTCCATGCCTCTTTTACGGTTGGTGATCAAAGCATGAAAAAAGCGGTAAATTTGGCTGAAAAATATAAATCCGGGCTTCATATTCACGTTGCTGAGGATACTTACGATCAAGAACATAGCCTTAAGCATTACAATAAAAGAGTTGTTGAAAGATTGCATAATTTTGGAGTCTTGAATTTCTCAAAATCAATACTGGGGCATTGTCTTCATTTAAGCGAAAAAGAAAAAGAGCTCATCAGTTCAGGAAAAGCCTGGGTTGTTCAAAATACAGAAAGCAATCTCAACAATAGGGTTGGTTTCTTTAATGCTGATGGTCTTAGTGATCGCATTCTATTAGGGACAGATGGAATGCATAGCGACATGCTCAGAAGTACAAAGGCGGCATTTTTTGTGGGACAGAATTTTGATAATATTGATTACGCGAAAGCATATCAGCGCCTAAGAAACATTCACAAATACCTTGCAGAAAACAAATTTACCGGCGATGAAGACAATAATCTTGTCGTTTTCAATTATGATTCACCAACAGAATTCAACAAAGACAACTTTTTAGGTCATTTGATATTTGGTTTGGAAGGCCGACATACTGAATATCTGATTTCATCGGGAGAGCTAATTATTTCTGAAGGAAAACCAACCAAAGTAAATGAACAGGAAATACTAGATTTTTCCAAAGAAATGGGCAACCAGTTATGGCATAAGATGCAACAAATTTAGTCCTTGTTATTTTTGAATATCTCAGATTGGCAGGTAATGGATTCTTTGTGAACGAAGGTCAGCAGTTTTCTAATGAAATCTTCTGACAAACCCAATTTTTGTCCCTGCTCAATTCTGGATTCTATTATTTGTTGCCATCGCCGAAGTTGTAAAATAGATACATTGTTTTCCTGCTTGTATTTTCCAATTTCTTCCACAATTCCCATTCTCTGTGAAAGAAGCTCTATCATTTGCTGATCAATGCTATCAATCTGATCGCGCAATTGTTCGATCTGCTTGATAAATACTTCATTTTCAAACTTCTCACACCGTACAACCAAATTATTCAGCATATCAGATAAAGCCCTGGGCTCCAACTGCTGTTTGCTATCGCTCAATGCATTTTCAGGATCAATATGACTCTCAATCATCAAGCCATCCATATTTAGATCCATTGCCTTTTGTGCAATTTCTTCAATAAAATCTATGCTACCCGCAATATGACTCGGATCGCAAATCACTTTTATGTCAGGCATTCTCCGCTTAAGTTCAATTGGAATTTCCCATTTTGGAATGTTTCGAAGCTTTGTTTTTTCAAAAGGATAAAAGCCCCTGTGTATCGCATGAATCCTATTAGTTCCTGCTTTGATAAATCTTTCCAAAGCTCCCTGCCAAAGCTCAATATCCGGATTGACAGGATTTTTTACAAAAACTTCAATATTTGTACCTCTCAATTCATCTGCAATTTCTTGTACAGAAAACGGATTTGAAGTTGTTCTAGCTCCAATCCACACTGCCTTAAATCCGTATTTTAGTATCGCTTTTACATGATCAGGTGTAGCAACTTCAGTAATTACATTAATGCCTGTTTGATTTGATACTTCTTGCAGCCATTTCAATGCCGTAATTCCCGCGCCTTCAAAGCTTCCCGGACGCGTCCTCGGCTTCCAAACCCCTGCTCTGAAATACGTTAGCTCAATTCTTTTTGAAAGCGCAAAAGCTGTTTGTAAAACCTGCTCCTGCGATTCAGCACTACACGGACCACATATTAAGATTTTATCTTTCACTTATTCTCCAGGATATATTTCTCTATTTCATTAACCTTATCTTCCACCCTAAAATGCTCTTCTACTCTTTTTCGTCCATTCAGAGCCATTTCCTGCGCAAGTTTTCTGTCGGATAATAGCTGATCTACCTTTTCTGCCATTGCAGCCACGTCAGGAAATTTAACCAAGTAACCTGTTTTTCCATCAACAACCAATTCTGGGTTGCTGGTTATGTCAAATGCAACAACGGGTGTACCTGCAGCCATTGCCTCTGCAATTACAAATCCAAACCCTTCCCATTGAGAGGTTAATACAAAAAGATCAAGTTCCTGCATAAAAGCATTGATATTCTCAACAAATCCTAGCAATTGAACATATTCTTGCAAGTTACGCTTAGCAACCTCCTGTTTTAATTCTTGCTCAAGATCTCCTTTACCTGCAATCTTAATCACAAAATTCGTATGCTTTTCTCGCAACAATTCAGCCAGATCAATCAAATATCTTTGACCTTTCTGCTGAGTTAGCCTTCCCGCATTTCCTATAACCAGCTTACCATTTTCCGTTTTCCCTGATACTTCAGGAATTTTGCTAAAATCAAGACCATGATATATAACTTTCACTTTATCTAAAGGAATAAAGCCATTGAAATTTTGCAAAACCAATCGCTTGGTTTCTTTTGAATTGGCTATCAAATGGGTAACTACATTAGATAAAAAGAATCGGTTTCTTCGATTATTTCTAACTGGCATAGCCAGCTCTCTCAAGTATACAATATTTTGCAAATTGCTTTTGTACGCTGCCTTACCAAATAATTTTAAATCTTCAGACAATGAAAACATTACAGTATCAATCGAATGCTTTTTAAATATAGATTGTACCTTTCTTATTTTAATGGTATTTAGAAATGCTGTTTTACTACCTTCGATATATTCAACAGGCAAACCTTCATTTTCGCATTTCTCAGCAAGAATAGATCCTTCAGAAGCAATTATAAGAACAAAATAACCTTTATCTCTGAATCTGCATGCATAATCAAAATGAAGAAATTCGCCTCCTCCCCAAAACTTAGCCGTATTTGCAAAACAAAGATTCTTCATACCTGTGCAATGATTGCGCAAGTTAATATATTAAAGTGTTTTGATAAAAAAAATTACAGTTATTGGTGTAACTGGATACTACCTGTACAAATGAACATATCCATGATCCTGGTTTGAGCTGCTATCGTCAACGGGTTCAACAATATAAAAGTACACTCCGGGCTGGGCCCTTTCTCCTGCAATATTATAACCATCCCAATACACCTTTTTTCCTTCATGTGCATAAATGAGTTGTCCCCAATTATTTAAAATTGAAAGCCTGTACACAGTATAACCATTTGTATTAATAAAGAATAAATCATTGGTACCATCATCATTGGGAGTAAATACATCAGGTGCTTCAAAGGCATCTTCAATCTTAACCGATTTGGTTATTGTATCCCGACACTGCTTTCCTGCATCAACGATCATGGTTATATCATATTCACCTTCAGTAGAATAAGTATGATGCATAGATTCTGACACTGTTGTTTCTCCATCGCCAAAATTCCAATATATAGTATGCTCCAGACTATCAGGGGGTATACATTTAACGAAGACTGAATAAGAATCAGCATACAGTGTATCTAGGATGATAAAATCTGCAACAGGAGTGTCGCGAACGCTTATCAAATTAAAACGGACCATTTGCTCTACCCTGTTTTTATCATCTCTAACCTGCAGCTTCACAGTGAAGTATCCCGTTGTATCATAGACATGAACAGGATTTCTGGCAGTATCAGAGCTTCCATCACCAAAAGTCCAGTTATAGCTATAAAAACTAGTATCCGATGAGCTGGTGTCTGTAAAAACCACAGGAACACCATAACACACTACATTGGTATCAACATAAAAACCAACTGATAATTGTGCATTAACTTGCCATGAAAACGAACAAGCTACAAGCACCATTAATATTCCTGCAATTTTTTTCATTCCTTAACGCTGAACTTACAAAAATAAGAAAATATCAATACTGTTGAAAAAAACCAATTATATATTTTCTGTCAGCTTCTTAACCACTTTAAATTTATTAAAAAATTCCTTTGCAATAGCACGAAGTACGGTATATGTTGGAATAGCCAAAATCATCCCCTTAATTCCGGCAACACTACCGGCAATCAATATAACAAGAAAAATCTCCAAAGGATGTGCTTTAACACTACTTGAATAGATAAATGGCTGAAATATAAAATTATCTATTAACTGTACCGAAACAAAAACAAGAGCGATATAGCCAATCAAAGGAAGAATTTCTGCATAAAAATCCAAATTTATGTTTGTTACAATACCAATAACAATTCCAAAAATGCCACCTATTATGGGTCCTACATAAGGTACAACATTAAATAGGCCTGCGAAAAGCCCAATAATTATGGCATGTTGAAAATCCAAACCAACCAGATATAACCCCAATGAAATCAACAACATAATTAAAGTTAATTGTATTATTAGTCCCAAAAAATATCTTGTAAGTAAATTTTTTATTGACGTCAATGCATGCCGCGTGCTTTCCTCGAATTTATCTGGAATAAGCAATAACACGGATCGACTTGCCAAACGGGTATCCTTCAGGAAAAAGAAAGTAATGAATGAAATTGAAAAAATACCTATAAAAATATCGCCCAGCATACCTGTAATAAATCCCAATACATTGGATATACGCGATAATGATAAAATTGAAACAACCTTATTGGAAACATAGTCTTCGACTGACAATTGAGTTCCATTTTCTGTTTCAATAGTTCCAATCCATTCCTGGATTTTTCCTAATGGTTCCCTTAAGTTTTCTTTCACCTGAGTGATATCAATATTTGAAAACTCATGGGCCTCATATGCGATCATAGGAATGAACAAGCGAAAGAAAATAAAAATCATAAAAAGTATCAATGCCAATGTTATTGCGGCACTTAAGGCTCTTGGAAAATTTTTCTTTCCTATTTTTATCCGATCAAGAATCTTAACAAGCGGAGCACCAATTAATGATATTATGGCAGCCACAAGAATATAGATTACAATTGCTTTAAAATACCATAAAGCCCACACCAGTGCAGCCAGGCCAAGAACAATTGCTAGATATCGTAATAGATTTGATCTCACACAATAAATATAAGGATTTTAACGTACGGATTAAAATATACAGCAAAAATATAACTTTAAAATTACTGGTTTTAGAGTTTGATTATACATATAGTTTATATATTTGAAAAAATACACTGAACAAATTAGTTCTATCAACATGAGAAAAAACAGCATTATTCTAATTCTGATTTTAAGTACTTTTTTTTGTAAAGCTCAAGAAACATATTGGGTGTTTTTTACAGATAAAAATGAAACTGGTTTTAATCCGTACAGCTATTTTTCAGACAAAGCTATTGAACGGCGACAAAAACAAAATCTTCCTCTTTTTGATTATACTGATTTACCTATAAATCAGAAATATGTAAAAAAGGTACAAGAAACCGGGGCACACACTGACGTGCAATTACGATGGTTTAATGCTGTTTACACAATAGCTACAGATGAGCAGATTTTGTCAATTGAAAAATTGCCTTTCGTAAAAGAAACCAAACCTGTTGCAGTAAGAAAAATGACACTTGCAAAGCATGAAGCTGAAAATATCAATGAGGATAATCAGTTTTTATTAGACCAACAGATAAAAAGTCTGGAAGGAAACCAATTTATCAATAGCAATATAACAGGAAAAGGTATTCGCGTAGCAATATTTGATGCAGGTTTTCCATCGGTTGATCATCACGAGGCATTTGCCCATATCAGAAACGATGATAGAATAATTGCAACATGGGATTTTGTAAAAAACAAAGAGTTTGTTTATGACTATAATAGTCACGGAACAACTGTAATGTCGTGCATTGGAGGTAAAATAAATGATCAGAATATTGGTCTTGCTACCGGAGCTGAATTTTTACTGGCAAGAACGGAAAAGGCCACCGAGCCACTATCTGAAGAGAAAAACTGGCTGGCAGCAGTTGAATGGGCAGACAAAAACGGAGCAGATATCATTAATAGTTCTCTGGGATATACATTCCATCGCTATTTCAGATCGGATATGGATGGAAAAACAAGTCTTGTTGTCAAAGCTGCGAATCTGGCTGCATCCAAAGGTATATTGGTAGTTAATGCATTGGGAAATGATGGCGATTCAAAATGGAAAATGCTGGGAACGCCTGCAGATGCAGACAGCATATTAAGCATCGGGGGTACAGATCCATATACAGGTATTAAAATTTCATTCAGTTCTTATGGTCCAACTGCAAGCGGTAAGCTAAAACCCAATGTTTCTGCTCATGCCCATGTTTATGCAGCAAACAAAAGCAGCTACTCAGAAACTTACGGAACATCGTTTTCCAGTCCTTTAGTAGCAGGGTTTGCAGCGTGTGCATGGGAAACCAGGCCTAACATAACCAATATGGAGTTGTTTGATGTTATTCAACAATCAGGAAGCCTCTATCCATATTTCGATTATGTACATGGTTATGGAAATCCACAAGCAAGCTATTTCCTTGACGGCAAAAGCCCGGAAAAAAAATATTTCACAATTGTTGAAGAAGAAGAGGACATAAAAGTAGAAATTTTAGAATTTCCAAAAGGCGAAAAATACCTGTATTATCACATTGAAGGTCAGGATGGAATATTAAAAGTTTACAAAGTTATTGAAATGGATGGAGCAAAAGAAATAGAAATTCCTGTAAATAAATACAAACCCGGAGTATTAAGAGTGCATATTGGATCCCAAACTGAAAGTATTGAGCTATAACATTACATAAAATGAAAAACAAATTATTTCTATTGATATTATTTATTGCCAGTAGCCATATTATTTTTGCTCAACAGGTAGTTTTTGAAGAAGAGGTAAATGATTATTACTCAGAAAGCAATAAAGGACCAAACAATTCACGTTTCTCACATATATATCTTGCATACAAACCATTAGCAGACAACTCATCTCCTGATACTGCTTTTGTTATGCCCGGAAAGTCAGGAATATTTGAAATTGGTATACGGAATAAGTATAAAATTGCCAAAATATATGCATTGGGTTACAATATCAACTTTCGAAATACCAAGTTCAAGTATGGTCAGTTTGCAGAAAAAACATTTCCATCAAACACAATGTTCGATAAAGAACAGCTTATACTAAGATCTCTGAGCCTAGAAATCTACAATAGATTTCAACCAGCAAGAACGGGTAACCGTATAGGTTGGTTTATTGATCTTGGCATTGAAGGCGGGTGGATATTTAACAATACCTACAAAACAATATTAAAAAGCAAAACTGACATTGGCAACATTACAGAAAAAACTGCGATCTCAGGGCTTAGTCAATTTAAAGATTTTACCTACACAGCCAAAGCCAGAATTGGATTTGGACAATTTGCACTAAGTGCAGAATATAGGTTATCTGATTTGGTAAATAAAGACCATAATTACGTGGAACCACCGAGACTCTTCATTGGAATTGAAGCCGGCTTATTTCTCAATAACCCATAAATATCTCAATACGTTTTTGTTTCAGCAACCAATCCTTTTAGTAGTTCCGGCTGATCTTCAATCGCGTTTCCAACCACTACGATATCAGCTCCGGCATCGCATACAGCTTTAATCTGCGCTCTGGTTTTAAGCCCTCCGCCAACAATCAAAGGAACCGATATATTTTGCTTTACTTCTTTAATAATTTCAGTAGGTACTGAAGTTGGTGCTCCACTTCCTGCTTCAAGATAGATTAATTTATTTCCTTTCATTTCTCCAGCAATTGCAGTAGCTACAGCTATATCTGTCTTATCTGATGGAATCGGCTTTGTATTGCTCATGTATTCAACAGAAGAAACTTTTCCACCTTCAATTAAAATATAACCCGTGGGAATGGTTTCAATTTTTGATTTTTTCAATAAAGGAGCTGCAACAACATGATTCCCAATTAAGAAATCAGGATTTCTTCCAGAAATTAAAGAAAGAAGTAAAATTCCATCAGCATCTGAATTTATTTGTAATAAACTACCTGGAAACAATACAAGAGGTACATTTGAATATTCCTTAATAATCTTCACACAAGAATCAGTATATTGAGATATTAGGCTGCCTCCCAACAAGAAAAAATCTATACCAATTTGATTTGCAATACCAATCAGTTTTTTCAGGCTTTCATCTGTTTGCTTATCAGGATCGATTAGAAGAGCAAACACTTTGCTTTTATTATATTTCGAGACTAATGTTGAATATATGCTCATATTCTATTTATTGACAAGTCCATACTATTATATAATCTTCATACTTCAAATAATTCATCACATAACCACAGCTCTCATCCGGACTATTAAGCTCTGCCCTGAACTGCCCCTCTGATTCCGGTATGAAAGGATGCACAAACAACTCATTGATAAAATCAAGTTTCCGGTTTCCTGTAGCCTTTACTATAGATTCCTTTGCACACCAATGCAAATATAAGTGATATAATCTTTCCCCTTCAACCAATGACAAACGCTCTTTTTCTCCAATAAACTTGTGCTCAATACGAAAAATTCTATCTGATAAATATTCAACATCTACACCCACTTCAAACACATCACTTATAATAACAACAGCTAAACCTTTGGTATGTGCAATACTTATCTTTTTCTTTGAATTCAGCAAAGTTGGTTTTCCATTTTCAGTATATGAAATTTCTGAATAGCTATCCAAAATACTGGAAAGCACCGCTCTTACAGACAACCATTCTTTCTGCCTATGTTCTGCTTTGAATTTTTGATAAAGCTCAGCCTCCGCTGGTGTTAAACTAACCAAATTTAATAATTCTGAAACAGACTCATCCATTTTCCACAATCCAAGAGTATATCCTCCCTGCATATTTATATTTAATGCCAATGCCATTATTCCTTCCAGCGAAATGATTTTACAAGATGCTGAATATCTGTTTTCAAAAATTGGTTAACAGGCGCCAGAGAATCTTTATTCGGCTTTGTGTCAAAATACAGCGCTCCCCTAAAAAAATGCTGAACGCTATCTGTCAAATAGAATTGTATAGATGATGCAGCATTCCCTTTTATTTCATACCAACTACCAAACACCCTGTTTTCTTCATCAATAAACGTTTCTTCAATTATTGCATCTGCCTTCACTGCATGTTTATATGCAAACTTTCTGGAATCATCAAAATAAGTAGACATTGAAGTGTCTTTTGCAGACAAATAACTAACATTAATTTCTGCATTCATAGTAGGAAAAATAATGTCTATCCAACATGGATTTGCAGACATAGATTTATGTCTTTGTACTACAGCATAAACAGGGTATTCAAAAGAATATGGACAGTCACTATTGTATACCTGATATTCTCTCTGAGGAAAATCTATCCTAAAATATCCTCGTGGCTTAGGTATATATTGCCTTTCACAAGCGGTGTAGAGAAAAATAAACAGAAGTGAAATAAATATCAGCTTAGGATTTCGCATCTTTCTTTGTTACTTTAATTTGTTTTATCCTTCTATCATCTACCGCTTTAACCATCAAAACAAAATTTTCAAATTCTAGTTTATCGTTTTTCTCCGGGATTTCACCTTTTACTTCAAGAATCAAACCAGCCAATGTATCTGCCTCTCCCCTAATTTCTTCCAGATATCCATCCTCTATGTCGACAATCCTGTAAAAATCATTGAGTAGTGTTTTTCCCTCAAAAACATAATTATTTTCATCAATCTTATGATGACTAATTTCTGTTTCATCTGACTCATCCGTTATTTCTCCAACAATTTCCTCCAATACGTCTTCAAGCGTAACAATGCCTGATGTACCACCGTACTCATCAATGATTATTGCCATATGAATTTTTTTCTCCTGAAATTCCCTGAGCAGATCATCTATTTTCTTTGTTTCCGGAATAAAATAAGGTTCTCTTATTAATTTCTGCCACTTAAACTCCTTATCTTCATTAAGGTATGGCAACAAATCCTTTATATACAGGATTCCTTTGATATTGTCAAAACTCTCTTCATACACAGGAATTCGAGAATAGCCATTTTCAACAATAACTGCCAATAGTTTATTAAAATGATAAGTCAAATCTGCAGCCACCACATCAACACGTGATCGCATAATTTCGCAAACATCAATAGTACCAAAATTTACAATTCCTTTGAGAATTNAGAATTTTCTCATCTTCCTTAAGCTCTTCTGAACTTATATTTAATGCTTCTGATAAAGTCTCTGCCGATAAATTATATTTTTTCTGGAATTTCCTATTTACAATGCTGGTTGAGCGTATCAAAATAAAGCTGACAGGTCTGAAAAAGCGATCAAGAACTGTTAACGGGAAGGCCATAATAAGTGCAAATCGTGATGAAAACCTAGATGCATAAACCTTGGGTATAATCTCACCAAACAACAAGAGTATAAATGTTATTACAACCGCCTGAATAACAAATCCTAATGTTGGTGAATCGGAAAAATC